>JAYSQH010000416.1:0-6808 GCA_043721655.1 Phycicoccus sp.
GCGATCTGACTGGCCGGCGTGCCATGGGCGACCAGGTCCTTGATCTTCGTGGCGACACCGGTCGCCTCAGCGGGGTCGTCGCTGTATGCCACGAGGCTCGGCGTGGGGCCGTCCTCCCCCTGCGAACGGAGCTGGAACGGCTCGGACTGCGGCGAGCCGCTCTTCTTCTGCCCGGCGTGAACCACGAGGTTGGCCAGCGCCACGATCTGCGGGGTCGACCGGTAGTTGCGCACTAGATGGACCACCTGCGACGAGGGGTGGCGCCTCGGAAACTCCAGCAGGTGCTTGGGCGTCGCGCCGGTGAACGAGTAGATCGTCTGCGCCGCGTCGCCGACCACACACACGTCGTCGCGTTCACCCAGCCACAGCTCGAGCAGCCGCTGCTGGAGGGCGTTGACGTCCTGGTACTCGTCGACCACGAAGTGGCGGTACTGCGAGCGCACGATCTTGGCAATGTCGTCCCGCTCGGCGAGGATGCCGACAGTGAGGAGCAGGACGTCCTCGAAGTCGATGACGCCTCGTGCAGTCTTGACCTCTTCGTAGGTCTGCAGCACTCGGGCCATGGCGGTGGCGTCCAGACCTACGGGGTCGCGGCCGGCGCGACGTGCAGCGACGGCATACGTCTCGGGGGTGAGCATGCTCACCTTGGCCCATTCGATCTCGGCCGCGAGGTCGCGCACGGCCACGCGGTCGACCTGCAAACGCAGCCGCGAGCAGGCCTCGGCGACCACGGATGCCTTATGTGGCAACACTTCTGGGGACGCGCCGCCGATCGCCTGCGGCCAGAAGTAGTGGAGCTGACGCAAAGCGGCGGCATGGAACGTCCGGGCCTGCACGCCAGGGACACCGAGCTCGCGCAGTCTCGTACGCATCTCGCCGGCGGCCCTGGCGGTGAATGTCACGGCAAGCACCCGCTGCGGCTGGTAGGCGCCGCTGTGCACCCCGTAGGCGATGCGGTGCGTGATGGCCCGGGTCTTGCCGGTGCCGGCGCCGGCGAGCACGCACATGGGTCCACTCGACGACGCCGCCACCTGGCGCTGCTCCGGGTCAAGGGCGTCAAGAATGTCGTCGGCGGTCGGCGGTCCGCTCGGCGGATTGTTGGGTTGGCTGAGTGAGGGGGGCATCGCCTTCGATCCTCTCAGACCCAGGTGACAGACCCGGCCGCCAAGGGCCCGATTGTCCGTGATGGAAGGAATTCGGGCCTCCCGCCGTTGACTACAGCACCCAATGACTGACGTTTGAGGAGATCCTGCATGTTCACGGCCCCCGCCCTGCCGACTGCCGGCACCATCACGATGTTCACCACACCGTGGTGCGGCTACTGTCGCGGGCTCAAGACTGGACTGGACCGCGACGGGATCGTCTACGAGGAGATCAACATCGAGCGGCATCCGGACAGCGTTGGCTACGTGATGAGCGTGAACGGTGGCAACCAGACCGTACCGACCGTGGTGTTCCCTGACGGCACCAGCGCCACCAACCCGTCCTTGGCCGAGGTTCGACGGCGCCTGGCCTGACCGCGCGACGCCGCGCTGGCCGTGGATTTCACGACGTCACCCAGCCGGCTGGTCGATCGGACCGCCGTACCAGCTCTCGATGATGCGCCGGGCGATTGAGACGTTGGGTGAGGCGCCGAACCGTCCGGCCATCACCATGTCGCGCAACTCCGCACGGCTCACCCAGAACGCCTCGACGATCTCGTCCATGTCCAGGTGGAGCGTGGGGTCGGCCGCATGTGAGGTGAAGCCCACCATCAGCGATGAGGGGAATGGCCACGGCTGGTTGCCCAGATAGCACACCCGGTCGACGACAATGCCGACCTCTTCGAGCACCTCGCGGGCCACGGCCGCCTCGAGGGACTCACCGGGCTCCACGAATCCGGCCAGCACCGAGAGCCGACCCTCCGGCCAGTGCGGGCTGCGGGCCAGCAACAACCGGTCGGAGTCGTCGGTCACGGCCATGATCACCGCGGGGTCCGTTCGCGGGTAGTGCTCGCTGTCGTCCTGCGGGCAACGCCGGATCCAGCCGGACTGGTCGGGTTCTGTCCTCGCGCCGCAACGGGGGCAATGGGTGTGCACGGCGTGCCAGTTGGCCAGCCCCTGCATCGTGGCGAACAAGCCGGCGTCCCGGTCGGAGAGCAGAACCCCCACCTCACGCAGAGTCCGCCACTGAGCGGTCTCGGGCGGAAACAGAGAGTCGCCCACCACCCCCACGTATGCCGTGCCGTCGCCGTCCTGCCCCAGGAAGACTGCCAGCCGGGCCGCGTCCTGACCGTCGGGTGAACGCAGACGCAGCTCAAGGTCACGATCAGGCTCGACCACTTCGGCCCGCCCCGCGACCAGCTCCAAGACCCGCGTCGAGGGGTCTTTCAGGAGCGAGGGCACCATCTCCGGGTCCCTGCGGCGCAGCCCGGCGCGAGCCACGGTGCCGCGCGCGAGAGGCAAATCGCGCAAAGTTTCAAAAGACCCGCTCACGCTTGCCAGCCTAGGGGGCGCCGTCGTCATACGGTGTCATAGTGACCCGCACTCCCCTCGCCCTGGCCGCCCTCGCCAGCGCCGCCGTGCCTGGGCTTGACCCCGCCACCGTCGAGGGGACCGCGCAGCTGCCCGGGCACCAGTTCGAGGTGGCCTTCATCACCGACACCCAGCATCGCCGTTGGGTCGTGCGTTCCCCGATGACCGCGGCGGCCGGGGCACAGATGGAGGTCACGGTGACCTTGCTCGGGCTTCTGTCGCGGCGGCTGCCTTTCTCGGTGCCGACGCCCAAGGGTTTTGTGGCTCTCAAGGAGGGCGGCCGCGCTGAGGTCTACCCCTACCTGGCCGGTCGCCCGCTGGATTTCGCGCATCTGCCGGCCGGGCCTGGTCTCGCGGCCGAGCTGGGCCGGGCACTGGCCGCCCTGCACAACGTCGACCGGGCGCTTTTCGACGAAGCTGGGCTCCCGTCGTACGACGCCGACACCTATCGCACCCGCCGGCTGTCGGACCTCGACCGTGCCGCCGCCACCGGACACGTCCCGACCGCGCTGCTGGCCCGCTGGGAACGCTCGCTCGAGGATGTATCGCTGTGGCGGTTCGCTCCGACTCCCACCCACGGCGACCTGAGCGGCGATGAGGTTCTGGCGGTCTTCGATGATGACAGCGATGCTGCGACGGGCCGTATCCGCGCGCTCGTCGGCTGGGAGGCCGCCAAGGTTGCGGACCCTGCGGACGACTTCGCGGCGCTGGTCACCCAGGCGTCTCCCGCTGCTTTCGACACGGTGCTCGAGGCCTATGCCCATGCCCGGGTCGATCGACCTGACACGTACCTCCAACGTCGGGCCCGACTGGCTGGTCAGCTCAAGCTCGTGTCCGAACTGCTTGGCGCCGTCGGTGCCAAGGACCAGGCCGGCGTCGAGGCGTGCGCGACCAGGTTGCGCCAGCTCGACGCCGATACGTTCGATGACGAGCCGGACCATGAGCCATTAGTGCCCTTCCGCCCGCTCCCGCCAGTCGTGCCGTCCGTTCCAGTCGTTCCAGTCGTTCCAGCCTTGCCGATGCCCTCGCAGCATGCGGATGACGAGGAGCAGTCCGATGAGACTGTGGCTATCGCGATCAGTGACGCGAACGTTGACGCCGCGACTGTCGACCAGCCGGCCGAAGCTGAACCGGACGACAACGACAACCCGACTCGTCCTCATCGCGACTAGGCAGGGATCAACCCCAGCAACGCGGTGAGCTGCTCCTCATCGGGCAGATCGGGATAGACGGTCTCACCGGTGGCTGCGTAGTAGAACGCGGCGTCGACCTGGTCCAGCGCGAGCCCTCGGAGCCGGGCAAAGGCCAGGCGGTAGACCCCCAGCTGCAAGGCCCGAACCCTGGCCGTGTCGCCATCCGGTTTAGCGCCGGTCTTCCAGTCGACCACCGTCAGACCGCCATCGGGACGAGCGAACACCGCGTCGATCCTGCCCCGAATGGACATCTCGGCCACCGTCGTCTCGATCGCGATCTCGATGGCTTCAGGACTGCGTTCGGACCATGGGCTGGCCAGGAACAGCTCCTTCATCAGCGGCAGCTGCTCATCGTCGGCCGGGTCGTCATCGGCGCTGCCGGGTAGGTCAACCAGGTCGACGAACGCCGCCCGAGCGAAATGCTGCTCGACCCAGGCGTGAAAGGCAGTGCCGCGTCGCGCCGCCAGTGCCGGAGGTGAGGGCATAGGCCGGCGAAGGTCACGAGCGAACGCCTGCGGATCATCGGCGAACGACACCACCCCGGACGCCGACAGGTGACCAGGGACCCTTACCTCGGTGTCACGGCGCCGGGCGGAGGAGTCCCGTTCGGCTAGCAGGATCGCGATCTCTCGTTCGCGGCCAACCAGCTCCTGGTCTTCACCGGGGTGTTCCGTGTCCGTGTCCGTGTCCGTGTCCGTGTCCGTGTCCGTGTCCGTGTCCGTGTCCGGGCGGGCCACAACGACATCTGGCCCGTCTGGCCGCTCGCTTCGGCAGTCGGGCCCGGGCTCGTCAACATCGTGACGTTCCTCAAGCTCGGCCATCGCGGCCAGCACCAGTTGCGCGGCATCGACGAGCCTGACCCGCCTGACCGCCACCGGATCTGCGGGCCAGACCGCGCTCACAGGCTCGCTCTGGCGGGGGTTAGCCGGCTTCGTGTCACCGTCGGGCTCAGGCAGCGGCTCCCAGAGGTCGGGACGCAGACCGAGCTCGTCGTGCTCGACCAGCTCGGTCAGGAACCGCGACGTGATCCGCGGCGTGGTCGGGTCAGCCCAGACCGGAGCCGTGAGCAGCAGCTCGCGACGGGCGCGGGTGAAGGCGACGTAGGCCAGACGGCGTTCCTCATCGATGCCGTGCTCGCCACCGGCGCTGATGAAGTCGCTAACCTCGTCCTCCAACGCCTTCAGGTCGGGGGCGGACCTCCACCGCAGCACCGGCAGACCATCGCAGTCTCCGCGCAGGTCATAGGGGACACCGGACAGGCCCCCGATCCAGCCTTTGTCGGTGGGTGCGCTCATCCGCCACTCATCGTTCTTGAACGACGTCGTAGAGCTCGACAGTGCCGGGAACGAGCCCTCGACCAGTCCGGGAACGGCCACCACGTCCCACTCCAGCCCCTTGGCGGCATGCACGGTGAGCACCTGCACGGCATCCGTGGACACCTCGATGTGTCCCTTGTCCAGCCCGCGTTCCTGCTCCTGGGCCGCATCGAGCCAGGACAAGAAGCCTCCCAGCGTTGGCCGATCGGCCGAGCCGAGAAAGCCGGCCGCCACGTCAGCGAACGCGTCGAGATGGGCGCGGGCGGTGGTCGGCGTGTGTTCCGGGCGAGACAGGACCTCGATGTCGAGACCAAGCGCCCGCTCAGCCTCGCCAACGAGGTCCGCAAGGGGCATCCCGGTCAGTGAGCGCAGCCGGCGGATCGCCTCACGCAGTCCGCGCAGACGCTCCAGACCCACCTCGGATATGCGCGAGCCGTGGGGGCCAGCCCAAAGCGATGACGGCAGCTCGTCGAGGGCCTCCACGATGCTGAGGCGGTCGGCGCTGTCGGGAGCCTGGTCCTTAACTTTGGATCGACCAGCCTGACGCCCCAACAGGACCCTTGACCAGACCGCGAGCCCGCCAAGGTCTGCGGCGCCCAGCCGGCAGAGCGGCCCGGTCAACAGGCGCATCAGCTGGTCACCCCTTGTGGGGTCCTGGACAACCCAGAGCAGAGCCACGATGTCAGACACCTCGGGGGTGCTGAGTAACCCGCCAAGCCCCACGACCTCCACCGGTAGGCCAGCTTGCTCAAGCGCGTCGATGACGGCCCCGAACTGAGAACGCTTGCGGCACAAAACGGCTGCCGACACGCCGGTGGGACGGGCGCTCGCATCGAGCCAGTGGCGGGCGATCCAGCCGGCCAGATGAGCGGCTTCAGCCTCAGTGGTCAGCAACCGTGCCGCGAGCAGCCGCCCGGGCCTGGCATCGGCTCGCGGACGAAGCACCTCCACGTCAACGGTCGACTTCAGACGCAAGGGACCCGAGGTGATGTTGGCCGCCGAGAGGATGGCGACGTCGTTGCGCCAGCTGATCGACAAAGGCAACACATCTGCGACACCGGCACCATCGGCGAACTCGCGTGAAAAGCGGGTCAAGGTGGTGGCACTCGCCCCGCGCCAGCCGTAGATCGACTGGTTGGGGTCGCCCACCGCGGTGACCGACACCAGCTCGCCGACAGCGACGAACAGCTGCCGCAACAGCACCAGTTGCGCCTCGCTCGTGTCCTGGAACTCGTCGAGCAGAACTGCTCGAAACCGTTGGCGTTCCATCGATCCGATGTCGGGGAACCTCTGAGCCAACGTTGCGGCCAGGGCCATCTGGTCGGCGAAGTCGAGGGCATCACGGCTCCGCTTGAGCTCGAGGTAACCGTCGACCAGCGGCAGCACCTGACGCCGGGCCTTGAGGGACTTCACGGCATCGGCCACCACTTTGGGCAGCGCCCGGGCGCGACTCGCGCCTTTGGGCAACAGACGGACCCTGGCCTCAAACCGGTCGATCAGCTCTTCCAGATCTGTTGGTACCAAAAGGTGCTCGGCCATCTCGCCAGCAAGGTCGACGACAGCGTTGATGACCGTCGACGCCGCGAACGGCACGTCATCCATCGGTCCGTCATAGCGCTCGACCACCTCGGCGGCGAACTGCCAGGCCGCGGCCTCGGACAGGAGCCGGGACTCGGGCTCCACCCCCAGACGCAGCGCATGTTCACGAACCAGGCGGCCGGCATAAGAGTGATAGGTCGAGACTGTAGGCGTGCCGCCCAGCACCTCGGCGCCGTCCTCCTCGCTC
>JAYSQH010000417.1:0-5577 GCA_043721655.1 Phycicoccus sp.
TCTCCCGATTTCTTTTTGCTGGCGTTTCTCGCTGTCGCCATTGCCCTTGTTGAGCCCGTGGAGAAGCAGGATGATCTTCGCACCGTGAAAGTGAACAAACACCCTCAGCAACACAGTCTGATCTCCGCCTTGCTGGAAGTCCGAGTCATCCGGAGTCTTGCCAAAATTAAGGATTGCGTTTAGTGATTGTCGAACGCGGAACTCGTAAAGGCCGTCCTTTAGGTTCTTGCCGAACTCGCTGCTGCAGATGTCCGGGCCTTGGACCTCAAGGATTCGCTCAATTGCGGCGAGAAGGACTGATTGTTCGTATTGATTCAATTCCTGATTGAACCAGCGCCCGAATTCCGGATCGAGGTAGTCCGAGCTGTACAGCGACATTTGCAAAGGGTAGCGCTATCCGGCAGAGCGATGCAGCGCGCCACATAGTGGGCACCACCACCGCCCGATGTCCTCACCCGCGGGCTCGCAACGCGTAAGGCAATCGGTACAACTCGGGGTATCAAGCGGATCCATGCAGGGATTGTCGCCTGTCCAAGAATCGAACGTTGAATCTATCCTCAGTTCGATTAGATATTGCACGTACTATTGCACGGCCATGAAAAAACCCCCGGAATCTCAATGATTCCGGGGGTTTATCTGTGAGCGATACTGGGATCGAACCAGCGACCTCTTCCGTGTCAGGGAAGCGCGCTACCGCTGCGCCAACCGCCCATTCATGTGGTGACCCGAGGTGGAGACGGGATTTGAACCCGTGTAGACGGCTTTGCAGGCCGTTGCCTCGCCTCTCGGCCACTCCACCGTGACGGACATCGTGCCTTCACCTAAATCCGACAGGGTCTGAGGTGAAGGCATGAAGCCTTCGAGCGGACAACCGGGCTCGAACCGGCGACCTCAACCTTGGCAAGGTTGCGCTCTACCAACTGAGCTATGTCCGCGGGACGACAGCGACGAAATACCCCGCTGTGCGTGCGTGCAGACATTAACCGATCCGAGTGAGCCGAGTCCAACCGGCCTCATGGAAGGAGTCCGTCACCTGTCCCTCGAACCGGTGTCAACGGCCGTTCGTGGGCCGGTTCACGACGCCGGACCGCTTCGCCCTTGAGCCAGATGAACAGCCGCGCCCTCGAGCTCAACCGCTCGTCCACCGGCCAGAGTCGGCGACCGGCGGCGTTCAGGGCAGCACCGATGAGGATGGCGAGTGCGACGAAGTACAGCCAGATCAGGACCACGATCGGAGCGGCCAGCGGTCCATAGATCGAGGTGCCACCCACGGTGGCGCTCAGGGACCGGCGCAGGAAGAACGACGTCAGGAGCCAGATGAGCAAAGTGAAGATGGCGCCGGGCACGTCACGACGCCAGGGAGACCGTCTCGGAGTGCTGATGTGGAAGAGCGACGTGAGGCTGGCCAGCGCGACGGTGACGACCACGGGCCAGTAGAGGAACCGCAGGAACTCCACGCGGTCCGGCAGCAGCTCGGACAACAGTGACGGACCGATCAGAACCAGCGGGATCACGATCACGCCGACGACCAGGGCCAGCAGATAGAGCAAGAAGCTCAGCGCTCGAGTCCGCAGGATCCCGCGAACGCCGCTTTGCCCATACATGATCGAGATCGTGTCGACGAAGACGTTCAGTGCCCGTGAACCGGACCACAGGGAGAACAGGAATCCCAGCGAGATGATGTCCAGGCGCCCGTTGTTCAGCACGTCGTTCATCGTGGGCATGATCACCGTGTCGACACTCTGATCGGTGAGGAACCGCGACGCGTACTGCTCGATGGCTGTCGTGACCTGGTGCACTGTGCCCGGGCCGAGCAACGGCCCGATGTAGCCAACGCCGCCGAAGAGCCCCAGAACCAGTGGCGGCAATGACAGAAGAGCGAAGAACCCGGCCTCTGAGGCCAGTCCGGTGACGCGGTATCGCATGCAGATGCGGATGGTCTCGAGCAGGAGCCGCGTCAGCGGCAGGGCTCCCGGCACCCGTGACACCTGGGCGCGAATGCGCGCTCTCGGGCTCATCGACGCGTCTGCCCGCCGGATCCGGGCCGATGGGGGTCCGCGGCTGATGTCACCCGTCTACGGTAACTGGGGTGAGCACCCACGAGGTCACCAACCAGTCCCCACCCCTCAGCGGGTACAGCGTCGTGTCGGCCGATCCCGCCCTGCTCGAGGGCCTGAAACGCTGGGGCAACGAGCAGGACCGGGTCGGCCTCATGGCGCTGGGTGATCTGGCTGGAAGTGCTGAGGCGCAGGCCTGGGGGGACCAGGCAGATCGCAACCTCCCGGTCCTGCTTACGCACTCTCCGCAAGGGATTCGGATCGACGAGGTCGACTACCACCCGGCCTGGCACCTGCTGATGTCCACTGCGGTGTCCAATGGCCTGACCGCCCAGCCGTGGACCAGGCCGGCAGGCACTGGTGCCCACGTCCGCCGTGGCGTCGGTTTCGTCGCCTGGTCGCAGGTCGAGGCCGGCCACATGTGCCCTGTGTCCATGTCGTATGCCGCAGTCCCCGCCCTCCAGGCCAACCCCGACCTCGCCGGCATCTGGACTCCCTTGCTCGCCTCCCGCGAATACGACTTCGGGCTGCGGCCCAACGCGGCCAAGAGCGGAGCCATCGCAGGGATGGGCATGACCGAGAAGCAGGGCGGCTCGGACCTGCGCAGCAACACGACCGCGGCCGTGGCTGTGGCAGGTGGCCCGGTCGCGGGCGGGCAGACCTACCAGCTCACCGGGCACAAGTGGTTCTGCTCCGCACCGATGAGCGACATGTTCCTGATCCTCGGACAGGCCCCGGCCGGGCCGACCTGCTTCGTGGTCCCCCGAATCCTGGATGACGGAAGCCGCAACCCCTTCGAGCTGCAACGGCTCAAGGACAAGCTGGGCAACCGGTCCAACGCCTCGGCCGAGATCGAGCTGGACGCGACCTGGGGCGTCCGTCTCGGCGAGGAGGGCCGTGGGATCCGTACCATCCTGGACATGGTCGCCGCGACCCGGCTCGACTGCGTCCTGGGCTCATCGGCGACGATGCGCCAGGCTCTCGTCCGCGGCATCCATCACACCCGTCATCGCGCGGCCTTTGGCAGTGCGCTGGTCGACCAGCCGCTGATGCGCAACGTCCTGATGGACCTGGCCCTTGAGTCCGAGGCGGCCACCACACTGGGCCTGCGGCTGGCTGCGGCTGTCGACGAGGGCGATACCGCGTTCTCCCGGCTGGCGGTCGCGGTCGGCAAGTACTGGGTATGCAAACGGACGGCACCGATGGTGGCCGAAGCGCTGGAATGCCTCGGTGGCAACGGCATCGTCGAGGAGAACGGCCTCGCCCGGCTGTATCGCGAAGCCCCCGTGAACTCCGTCTGGGAGGGCTCCGGCAACGTCGTGGCCCTTGACGTCCTGCGGGCGCTGACCCGCGAGCCAGAGTCGGCAGCGGCTTTCACTGCGGAGCTTCAGCTCGCCCACGGAGCTGACCACCGGCTCGATACTGCAGTCACGAGCGCGGTTGCGGCCCTGCAGAACGCTGCTGGTTCCTGCGGTCCCACAGCCGCGCAGTCCGGGGCCCGCGCGTTGGTCGAACAGCTCGCCACCACGCTGCAGGCCTGCCTCCTGACCCGTTTCGCACCGTCATACGTCTCGGAGGCTTTCATCGCGAGCCGTCTCAGCGGATCCCACGGGCACACCTTCGGCACCTTGCCCACCGATCTGGTCGAAGCGTCGGCCGGCATGGTGATCGAGCGGGCGTTTCCGGCCTGACCCGCCGGTGGTGTCCTGAGTTTGACCAAACAAGACAGAATAGGTGTTCACAACGGCACGATTCGCGACTGCAATAAGGACTACATGACCATCTGGCCCGGCCATCCCTACCCCCTCGGGGCACGGTTCAACGGCCAAGGAGTCAACTTCGCGCTGTTCTCCGAGGTTGCCGAAAGGGTCGAGGTCTGCCTGATCGCGGATGACGGCACCGAGACGCGGGTCGAGCTGACCGAGGTTGACGGGCATGTGTGGCACGGCTTCATCCCTGCGATCGAGCCCGGCCAACGCTATGGCTTCCGGGTCCACGGTCCGTACGACATCGCCAAGGGTCATCGATGCAACCCAGCAAAGCTGTTGCTGGACCCCTACGCCAAGGCCATCGACGGCCAGATCGACGGTGACGACTCTCTCTACTCCTACGAGCTCAACGACCGCGCCACGTTCAACGACGCGGACTCACTGGGCCACACCATGCTGTCCGTGGTCATCAACCCGTTCTTCGACTGGGGTCACGACCGCCCGCCACGTCACGAGTATCACGACAGTGTCATCTACGAGGCTCACGTCAGGGGCCTGACGATGACCCACCCCGACGTCCCCGAGGCCATCCGTGGGACCTACGCCGCGATCGCCCACCAGTCGATCATCGACCACCTGGTCGGCCTTGGCGTGACTGCCATCGAGCTGATGCCGGTGCACCAGTTCGTCCAGGACGCGACGTTGCAGGCCCAGGGGAAGACGAACTACTGGGGCTACAACACCATCGGCTTCCTGGCTCCGCATGCGGCCTATGCCGCAACCGGGTCCCGCGGACAGCAGGTCACCGAGTTCAAGGCGATGGTGAAGGCGCTGCACGAAGCTCACATCGAGGTGATTCTCGACGTGGTCTACAACCACACCGCAGAGGGCAATGAGAACGGCCCGACCATCGCCTTCCGCGGCATCGACAACGCCGCCTACTACCGTCTCGTCGACGACGACAAGTCGAAGTACTACGACACGACGGGCACCGGCAACAGCCTGTTGATGCGCAACCCCCACGTCCTGCAGCTGATCATGGACTCACTGCGCTACTGGGTCACCGAGATGCATGTCGACGGGTTCCGCTTCGACCTGGCGGCGACCCTGGCCCGCCAGTTCCATGAGGTGGACCGGCTCTCGGCCTTCTTCGACATCATCCAGCAGGACCCGGTGATCTCGCAGGTCAAGCTCATCGCCGAGCCCTGGGACCTCGGCGACGGCGGATACCAGGTCGGCAACTTCCCGCCGCTGTGGACCGAGTGGAACGGCAAGTTCCGCGACACCGTGCGCGACTTCTGGCGAGGTGAGGCTGCCTCACTGGGTGAGTTCGCTTCTCGCCTGACCGGATCCAGCGATCTCTATGCGCATTCGGCCAGACGCCCGATCGCCTCGATCAACTTCGTGGTCGCCCACGACGGTTTCACCTTGCGTGACCTCGTGTCGTACAACGACAAGCACAACGACGCCAACGGCGAGGACGGCAAGGACGGCGAGAGCTTCAACCGGTCCTGGAACTGCGGGGTCGAGGGCGAGACAACAGACGTGGCCATCAACACGCTGCGCAGGCAACAGCAGCGCAACTTCCTGACCACGCTGCTGCTCAGCCAGGGCGTCCCGATGATCGCCCATGGCGACGAGGTCGGCCGGACCCAGCGCGGTAACAACAACGTCTACTGCCAGGACAACGACCTCGCCTGGATCGACTGGAAGCTTGCGGGCAGCGAGAGCGATCTGCTCGCGTTCACCAGCGCCGTGGTCGCCCTGCGCAAGAAGCACGACGTATTCCGTCGCCGCCGATTCTTCGCCGG
>JAYSQH010000418.1:0-3667 GCA_043721655.1 Phycicoccus sp.
CGGATGGCCATGGATGAATCGGACTGGCGGGTAAGGCAGTTGAGCACGGGTTGTACCTCGCCCGGATCGGCTTGGACGGCTGCCGTAGTCCTTGTAAACAGGGGGTTGGGGGTTCGAGTCCCCCCGTCGGCTCTTATGTTGTGTGCCTGTGACCTGTGGAAACGTGGTAAGAACCAAGTATCTGGATTGCGGATTCTCTAGAGAATGTAGTGATCCTGTCAGTGATTGGTTCAGCAGACCTGCCCTCAGATGGCCGGGTCGCGCTCGACAAGCTCAGCCCGCAGAGCACGCACCCCAGCGGTCAGTTCCTGGATGTCTGCGAGGGTCGCGGCTGCACCTGCTCCTCGACCTCACGAACCTTGTCGACCAGCCACGACGCGAGGGAAGCGGTGACGATGCCCAGCAGGGCGATCCCGGCGAGCATCAGCCCGCCGGCGATGAACCGGCCCTCCGCTGTGATCGGGTAGCGGTCGCCATACCCCACCGTGGTGACGGTTGTCATGGCCCACCACAGCGCGTCCCCGAACGTTGTGATGGTGGCACTCTTGGCGCCGCGTTCAGCATCCAGGACGGCCAGTGATGCGACGAACAGGACCAGCACGGTCGCCCCGGCGACGTAGACCGCGACGCGTCCGCGCAGTGAGCCGCCGGCATGGCGGTTCAGGACGGACAGCAGCTTGACCAGGCGCAGCAGCCGCAAGGGGCGTAGCAGCGGCAGTGCGATGACCGCGAGGTCGAGCACGTTGCCGCGGACGAACGCTCGCCGCTCGTGGGAGAGTGCGAGCCGGGCGGCGTAGTCGATGACGAACAGTGCCCATGCCGCCCAGGTCACCAGCTGGAAGATGGCGGGCAGCGGGTCGGCCAGACCGGTGTCCAGGATTGGGCGGCGTAGGCGACCAGGAACAGGACCGCGGTGATGCTCAGCGGCCAGTCGGCCACTTTCTCCCAGTGCAGTCGGCGGGACTCGTCAGTGATGGTCGGCAGCCTGCCCCAGGAGTGACGAGAACGCACCCGGAACGGGCAGGGACGTCAGGCCTTGGGCCTGTCGCGGTGCCCTGCGTAACCTGAGCCGTGGGCCACGTGAGTGTCCAGCTCCATGCTCGCGACACGAAGCAGACCCGGAGTCGGACCTCGGCCCCAAACGTTCGCCCGGACATCAGCAATGAGCGGACCTTGGCTCGGCGGCCCATGCACCATGCAACAGCGGGTCACTCAAAGATAGGTGTCAGGCACTGGGCCCACGATCTCCATCTCATGGCGCTCAGCAATCTGGCCGAGCAGCTCGAGCGTCGCTTCACCCCTCGACTCCGCTTCAGACAACTGCTCGAAGAAGCCGACCATCGCCGCAGGGCTGAAGATGTTCAACTTCCTCCCATACCCCTCAGAGACCAGTTTGAAGGTATGAGGCGCGTGCTGCGGCACGTAGACGAAGGTACCCGCAGGAGCCAGCTCCTCGCGGTTCTCGAAGTACATCTGGTACGTGCCCTCGAGGACGTAGAAGGCCTCGGCGGCATCGCGGTGGATGTGCATGGGCGGACCGAAACCTGTTCCTTCACCATGTGTCTCAAGCACGGCAAAGCCGCCCGAGGTGGCTGCACCGTCCGCGAGTACCGAAACGGCGAAGCTGCCCATGTCCAAGACACGACCCTGCCCCGGGAGGACAACGAAGGGTTCGCTCACAGGGGCCAGCATCCCGAGTATCCGGCAGGCGCGCAAGGCTCGTGATCCTCGGTGCCGGCTGCCCGTGCGAGCAAGTACCAGTCGATAAGCGGGCCCCACCAATAGCCGTAGAAACTGCGGGCAACTCCGTCGAGAGAGTGGCCTACTGCGCCGTCGCCCCGCGGATGAAGGCGGCGAGGTCCTTGCTCTGCTGCACCCGGCTCGGCTCGTGGACGTACATCATGTGGCCCGCCGGGTAGTACGCGTGGTCGATGTTGGCGAGCAGCTCGGTGGGCACGTCGAGGTGGGCGAAGGTCTCCTGCGCGGCGTAGTAGGGCGTGGCGCCGTCGAGGTAGCCATAGGCGACATGGACCTTGAGGTGCGGGTTGGCGCGCATCGCGCGAGCGAGCTTGTCGCTGACGTCGACGGGCCGACCCTCGAACTCCTTGAACGACCACTCCTCGCTGGCCTTCATCGACAGCTGCTCGTACGGCAGGTCGTTCTCGTAACCGAGCTCAGCGCGCACGTAGTGGTTCCACGCGGTGGCATAGGGGCCGGCCATCGCGTCCATGCTCGGGTCGGCCTCCATCTTCTCCGCGACCCCGTTGCCGATCGGCCCCGTGAAGCGGCTGTCGAGACGGCCGACGACGAGCCGTTCGCGACGGAGCAGCTCGACGAAGAAGTGCTGGTGCTCAACCCGGAGGTTCGACAGGTCGACGTACTCCTCGCTGAGCCCGGTCAGCCGGGCAAGGGTCCGCACCGCCTCAGTGCGCTGCTTCGTGGTGAGCCGGTGCCCCCGCGAGAGGACCCACGGATAGGCGTGCTCGGCATACTTCTCGGCCTCGGCGAGCACGCTGCGCAGTGACGTCTTCGGGCGCCTGCCGTGGAAGTGCGCGACGGCTGCATAGGTCGGGAGGAACCCCACGTAACCGCGGTCCTCGGGCTCGTGGAGGCCGATCGACCCGAGGTCGAGGACGCTCGAGATGAGGATGACGCCGTTGAGGAACATCGCGCGGCGGGTCTGGAGGTGCTCTGCGAGGGCCGCCGCGCGGACCGTGCCATACGACTCGCCCGCGATGAACTTCGGTGAGAGCCAACGGTTGTTGCGCGTGGTCCAGAGGCGGATCACCTCTCCGACGCTCTCGAGATCGCCGGTGAAGCCGTGGTATGGCTTGGGCTTGCCACCGGAGACCGCGCGGGAGAAGCCGGTCGAGACCGGGTCGATGAAGACGAGGTCGGTGACGCGCAGGAGGGTCTCGAGGTTGTCGGTGAGTCCGTAGGGCGGGGCCGCAAGCGATCCCACGTCGCCCGACACCACACGGCGCGGCCCCATCAGCCCCAGGTGCAGCCAGACCGAGCTCGACCCCGGCCCGCCGTTGAAGGCGAACGTCACCGGCCGAGGCATGTCACCGCTGGACTCTGCGACGTATGCCGTGATGGAGACCTCGGCCTTGGCCTTCAGCCCCGTGAAGGCCCCGTCCTCGTACACCTCCTCACGCAGGACGATCCGACCCGTCGTCGCGGTGTAAGCGAGGTCCGTGCGGCCGATCCGCAGCGTGTGCTCCGTCGTGACAAGGTCGTCGACGGGATCCGCGGGCACGGTCGTGGTGGAGGGGGCCGCGAGATCCTTCTCCTTCGGGGCGTCTGTCTTCTTCTCGTCCATGCCCAGACCCTAGACCGCGTCGACGACCTCCGGAGGCTCTGTCAACTGCGAGGCAGCCGTCATATTGTCCGGTTCAGCCTGGCACCAGGGCGCTCGCCGCCCGAACCCATCCGGCAGGCGGCGAAGGCCATCCGGGAGGTCTGGTTGAAGGCGAGACCGGGGCCAAGTTCATCACCGGAGCCGCGGCCGAGGCGGGTACGTATCGGGCGAAGGGGTGGCGGTCGCTTCGGGAGTCTGGCGGTGTGTGGAATGGGCTACCGACTCACATGAGCGACGAAGGGGCCACCGGCAGAGATCAGCCGGTGGCCCCTTCGTGATGCTTGGGCTGCTTACCGCATCGTGTGC
>JAYSQH010000419.1:0-4919 GCA_043721655.1 Phycicoccus sp.
GGGGCCATTGACGTCCTGGTCCGGGAGATGCTCAAGTTCGGCATGGTCGGCGCGGTGGCGTTCGTGATCGACCTGGGCGGCTACAACCTCCTGGTTTTCGGGCCGCACCTGCTGGGGATTCTCGGCGAAGGGACGACGGCCGGCGTGCTCAACGCCAAGCCCCTGACGGCCCGAATCATCTCGGCCAGCATCGCGACCGTCGTGGCGTGGCTGGGCAACCGGCTGTGGACCTTCCGCCACCGCCGAAACCGGCAGGCCGGCCACGAGCTCGCGCTGTTCGTGTTGTTCAACGTCGCCGCCATGGTCATCGCCGTCGCCTGTCTGGGCTTCTCCCGGTACGTACTCGACCTGCACACCCAGCTGGCCGACAACATCACCAACATCGTCGGGATCGGGATCGGCACACTGTTCCGGTTCTGGACATATCGCAAGTTCGTGTTCGCCGGTGAGGCATTGGTGGAGCGCGTCCGCACGCCTGGCCCAGGTAAACGGCCGTAGTCGCGTTAGTCGCGTCCGGCTCCTAGCCGGAATCGGCCTCGGAGAGGAACAGGGCAAAGATCGCCGGCTGTGCCTGGATCAGCTCGATTCGACCACCGTTGGCCTCGGCCAGGTCACGTGCCAGGGCGAGTCCGAGGCCTGAGCTCTGCGCCGTGCTGACCGAGCGTTCGAAGATGTGCGGCGCAACCGTCGCAGGCACCCCCTCGCCCTGGTCGCTGACCTCCACCACCACCGAGGGGCCACTGCGCCGGGCGTGAACATCCACGGTGCCGCGTCCGTGGGCCAGGGAGTTCTCGAGCAGCGTCGACAACACCTGCGACAGCGCCACCGGGGTGGCCCGCACGAACAGACCCCTCTGTCCGTGGACCCGAACGCTACGTCGGGCCTGCTCGAACGCCGGCTGCCACTCTCGCTGCAGCGCGGCGATCACCGAGTCCAATGAGACCGACGGCGGCTCCGCAACGTGACCTCTGCGACTGCGTGAGAGCAGCTCATCGACCACCTTGGTGAGGCGCTCCACCTGCGCGATCGCACTACCGGCCTCTTCCTTGACAACCATGAGATCGCCGGTCACGGAGATCTCCTCGAGTCGCATCAGCAAGGCGGTCAAGGGGGTTCGCAGCTGATGCGAGGCATCCGAGGCGAAGTCACGCTCCGAAGCCAGTGACCGGGTCATCTGAAGGGCGCTACGCGCCAAGACCTCCGCGATGCGGTCGATCTCACCGATGCCCGTGACCAGCGGCTGGAACCGGGACTCGCCGGCCCCGAAGCGTTCGGCCCGGTCGGCCAGCTGGGCCATCGGCTCCGCGAACCTGCTGGCCTGCAGGGACGCCACGATCACGCCCGAGAGCACTGCGATCACCGACAAGGCCGCGATGATCGCCAGCAGACGGAACGGCACCGTCAGCAGGTCTGGCGAATCGAGCCACCGATGCAGACGAGTTCCGTGGTCGGACATCACCCACCAGCCGGCAAGTCCGAGCGGCACGCCAATCACCAGTACAGAGAGCAGCACTGCTACAAAGGTCGAGCGAAGGAGCTGGCGGCGCATACTAGATGTTCAGGCTCGCACGTCACGCTCGAAGCGGAAACCGACCCCGCGCACGGTGGCGATATAGCGGGGCTGGGCGGCATCGTCACCCAGCTTTCGACGCAGCACTGAGATGTGCATGTCAAGAGTCTTGGTTGACCCGAACCAGGCCGTCTCCCAGATCTCGCGCATCAGCTGCTCACGAGAGACGACCTTGCCCTGCTCACGCACCAGGACGCGCAACAGGTCGAACTCCTTGGCGGTCAGCTGGAGCTCTTCCTCGTTGAAGTAGGCACGCCGGCCGTCAGGGTCGATCCGAACGACTGCCCCGGCCGAGCCGCCTTCGGTGGGGTGGCGGCGCAGCAGGGCGCGGACCCGGGCCAACAGCTCGGCCAGACGGAACGGCTTGGTGACGTAGTCGTCGGCGCCGGCATCCAGCCCGACCACCAGATCCACCTCGTCGGCCCGGGCGGTGAGGATCAGGACCGGGACGGTGCGGCCGTCGGCGCGCATCCGCCGGCACACCTCCAGCCCGTCGACGTAGGGCAGCCCGAGGTCGAGCACGACAATGTCGGGGTTTTCGTTGGCGCCCTCTAGCGCTGCGCGGCCGTCGGCACGGACGTCGACCTCGTAGCCTTCACGTCGAAGGGCTCGGGCCAGCGGCTCCGAGATCGCGGGGTCATCCTCAGCAAGCAGAACACGGGTCATAAACGCATCGTAGAGAGCATTCTCGCGTTCAGCGGCCAGGCCAGCGCGGGTGTCGCTTCTCGGTGAAAGCTGAGACCCCTTCTGCCCGGTCTCCGGAGAAGGCCGTGGCTCGCCAGCACGCGTCCTCAACCTCGAGCCCGGTGGCCAGATCGACATCGCTGCCGAGCCGCATCGCACGCTTGGCCTGGCGCAGCCCGACCGGCGAGTTCGCCGCGATCGCAGCGGCCAGCTCGAGGCCGCGTTCGCGCGCGGAGCCGGCTTCGAGCACCTCATCGACAAGGCCCAGCGCGGCTGCCTCGCCGGCCGGCATCCGGCGTGCGGTAAAGATCATTCCGGCCGCCCTCGACCAGCCGATGCGACGCGTCAGCAGCTGGGTGCCACCGCCACCTGGGATGACGCCGACAGACACCTCAGGCAGACCGACCACCGCCGCCGATCCGGCGATGACCATGTCACAGGACAGCGCGATCTCCAGGCCACCGCCCAGGGCATAGCCCTCGACCACGGCGATCGAGGGCATGGGCAGATTCAGCACACCGCTGTATGCTGCCCGCGCCACCGGCCGCTGTGCCATCAGGTCGGCGTCCGTGAAGGAGTTGCGTTCCTTCAGGTCAGCCCCCACACAGAACGCCTTCGGGCTCGTGCTGGTCACCAGCACCACCCGGACGTCAGGGTCGATCGACAGCTCGGCGCAGGCTGCAGCCAGCTCGCGTGCCATCTGCGTCGAGACGGCGTTCATCGCCTCGGGCCGGTCCAGTGCCAGCTCGGCGATGTGGCCGCCAGGGCCATGCCGGGTGATCGTCACCATCGGTCGGGTGGGGGTGCTCGGCTCACTCATCAACCCAGGTCTCCTTGGTCTTTGCCATCATCATGGTGGTCGCCGTCATCGCCTTCGTCGCCAACGCCTTCATCGGTCGTCACGCCGCGGCGCCCCGACGGGTGGGCGCGGCGCAGGCTCCACGGGGTCACCGGTCCGATCCCCCGCAGCGACCGGCGCCACAGGGGGGACATCTCAAAGCCCGACGTGCTCGCAAGCGCTGCCGCCATCGCGTCATCGACCAGGACCGTTCGAGGTCTCGCCAGTGCCGTCAGCCGGCTGGCGCGGTTCACTGTGGTCCCGAAAACATCGCCGAGGCGTGAGACCACCTGGCCACTTGCGATACCGACCCTGACGTTCGGCAGCAGGTCGTCCTCCGCCATGGCCTCGACCAGGTCGACCGCGATGGCAGCGGCAGGAGCGGCGCTCATCGCCACGAACAGGACCTCGTCCCCCACGGTCTTGATAACGCGGCCGCCGTGTGCCGTCACGACATCGGAGGCCAACGCCTCGAAACGCTGCACGACGCGCGCCAGCTCGCGTTCGGAGAGCCTGCGCACCAGACGGGTGAAGGAGACGAGGTCGGCGAAGCCAACACAGCGCACGACCCCTGAGCTCTCCTGGGTCGGCTCGGAGTCGGACACCATGCGCGAGATCGCCGCCGACAGGTGACGACGCCAGGCATAGACCAGCAGCGGCTCGAGCTCGTCGGCGATGTCAGCCAGCTTCACGGCCGCTGCATGAGCGGTTGCGGAATCCGGCAGCGCCCGTGTCGTGTCCAGACTCGCTTCGCCGTCGACGGTCCCCGTTTGCTGCTCGCCCAACGCCTCGGCCATCAGCTGGGTCTGCCACACGGCCAGGCGATCGGTCGTCCGGGCGAACGCTCGCGTCATCGCCAGCGCGGTGGGCTCATCGAAGACACCCTCACGAACCAGCCCCGCCATGACCCGCAGGGCAACCACGTCCGCCTCCGTGAACACGGTGTCCTCTTCGCCGACGTTGGGAAACCCCAGGGCGTGCCAGAACCTGCGGGCACTGCGCAGGGACACCGAGGCCTTGGCGCTGACCTCGCGTGGGCGCATAGAACGGGACTGGCCGAGCAGTCGGGCCTCCGCGTCGTCGGCTCCGGGAGAGAACCCGGCTGCGGGGTCGACCGGCATACCGGGACGATGGCGACCGGGACGGGGCATCTCAGCCGCACCTCCTCTGGACCTGCGGGTCGATCATGACCCGATCATGCCGTGTTTCCCGCCGTGGGCGGCGACCGGCGCACGTGCGTGACGTCTCCGGCGGCATGCGCGGTGCTCCACCCGCCCACCCGAACCACCAGCCGGCCGGCATCGTCGACCCCCGTGGCGGTGCCCCGGGCGATCCGGTCGCCGGGCTGATGCACGTCGACGTCCAGTCCGATCGTCAGACAGGCGGAGCGGTATGCCGCGCGGATGGCTTCCAGCGCCGCGCCACCTCCGGTCCAGTCCCGGTGGAGGCCGGCCAGCACCCCGAGGTAGCGGATGATGACATCCTCTCGGCGGACGTTCCCTGCCCCGCACAGGACCAAGGACGTCGCCGTCTCGACAGGTAGCTCGCTTCGCGTCTGGCTGATGTTGGCGCCGGAGCCGATGACCACCAACCCGCCCCCGGGCACCATCTCGCAGAGCACCCCCGAGATCTTGAGCCACGGCGCCTCAGCGTCGTCCGGCCGCTCCTGGACCAGTACGTCGTTTGGCCACTTGAGCCGGCCCGCCAGATCGGCGACGTCAGCGAGTGCCTGACGCATCGCCATACCGGACAGCAGTGGGAGCCAGCTCCAGTCGGCGGTTCGGTCGGCCGGCACGGGGACCACGCACGAGACGGCGATCGAGGCAC
>JAYSQH010000420.1:0-1640 GCA_043721655.1 Phycicoccus sp.
TGCACGCCTTGTTCGCCGTGATGCTGGAGCGTGGCGTTGACACCTGCACCATGGAGGTGAGCAGCCACGCGCTGTCCCTGCACCGCGTCGACGGCGTGCGCTATGACGTCAGCGCATTCACCAACCTGTCCCAGGACCACCTCGACTTCCACGGGACGATGGAGAGCTACTACCTCGCGAAGGCTTCGCTGTTCACCCCAGGCAGGGCGGTCCGGGGGGTGGTGTGCGTGGATGATGAATGGGGTCAGCGTCTTGCTCGAGAGTCAACGGTGCCGGTCGTGACCGTCACGTCCCTTCCGGATGTTGCGGCGGACTGGCAGGTCCACCCCTCGGGGAACGACCCGTCGGCCTTCGAGCTCGTCGGTGAGGGGCAGCGACTCTCCCTGCGGGCAGCCCTGCCAGGGGACTTCAACCGGGTCAACACCGCGGTGGCCGCCATAGTTCTGTTGGCAGCGGGTTACGACGGCGACGCCATAGGACCTGCACTTGATGCTGATCCGCAGGTGCCCGGCCGGATGGAGCGGGTGCTCGTCGACAACGTGCAGTCCGTCGACCAAGGCGCAGTCCAGGGCCGTATGCCGCTGGCTGTCGTCGACTTCGCTCACACGCCGGATGCGGTGGCCGCCGCTCTGAAAGCATTGCGGCACAACACTTCTGGATCGCTGGTCGTCGTTCTTGGTGCAGGCGGAGACAGGGACTCCGGGAAGCGGGAAGCTATGGGGGCGGCTGCGGCGCACTACGCAGACCGAGTGGTCGTCACCGACGACAACCCCCGTTCCGAGGACCCCGCCACCATCCGCGCCGCCGTTCTGCGGGGGGCCCTGGAGCAGGACCGGTCGGCTTCGCCGTCGCCCGGGCACATCCTCGAGATCGGAGATCGTGGCGCAGCTATCAGGGCCGCCGTCACCCAGCTCCGCGAGGGCGACACCGTCGTCGTGCTCGGCAAAGGACACGAGGCCGGGCAGGAGATCGCCGGCGTGGTCCACCCGTTCGACGACAGAGCAGAGCTGCGAGCGGCCTTGGTCGAACATGCAGCACAGGCTGATCACGGCGCCGGCCACCAAGGGGTTGGCCACGCAGCGGTCGACCTGACCGATGGCGAGGCCCGGTGATTCCGCTCAGGCTGGCCGAGATCGCCCGGATCACCGGTGGCCAGATGCATGGCGCTATGGACGGTGCGGCACCCGATCCGCTGGTGGACGGTCCGGTGGTCACCGACTCGCGCGAGGCCGCTGCCGGCAGTCTCTACATCGCACGAGTTGGCGAGACCATGGACGGCCATGACTTCGTCGCAGCATCCCGCGCCCGCGGGGCCGTTGCCGCGCTCACCACGCGACCGGTTGACGAGCTTCCGTGCGTGGTGGTCGCCGATGTCCAGGCGGCCTTTGTCTCGCTGGCCAGCGCCCTGGTCGCGCGCAATGCCCGCATCGTCGTCGTCGGCGTCACCGGTTCCTCCGGCAAGACCACGACCAAGGACCTGCTGTTGTCGGTCCTGCAGCGGCACGGCGAGACGGTCGCGAACGTGGGTTCGCTCAACTCTGAGGTCGGAGTCCCGCTGACCATCTGTCGGATCACTCCGTCCACCGCCTACCTCGTCCTCGAGATGGGCGCGAGGGCGATCGGCCACCTCGACTACCTCA
>JAYSQH010000421.1:0-2068 GCA_043721655.1 Phycicoccus sp.
GCCGATTCTGGTCGGCCACTCCATGGGGGCCGGTATCGCCGCGATAGTTCTCGCCGCCCGGCCCGATCTGGTCTGCGCGGCGGTCCTCGAGGACCCGCCGTGGATCGACACTGCGGCGGCCATCGTGCGACCCACACTGCTGGTGACCGGTGGTCGTGACGACGCCGTGATTGTCGGTCCCTTGTCGCAGCAGCGCCTGGCCGCTCTCGGCAACCACCACATTGAGGTCGTCGTCGTCCCGAGGGCTCGGCACACGGTGCGCCGGGACTGTTCCGACGCCTATCACCAGATCGTGGACCCCTGGATCAGGGGCGCAGCAGGGTCTTGATGGCGCGGCGCTCATCCATGGCGGCGTAGGCCTCACCCACCTGGTCCAGCGGCAGCTCGAGATCGAAGACCAGGCCGGGGTTGATCACTCCCGAGAGCACGTCATCGCGCAGAGCCGGTAGGTACTGCCGCACCGGCGCGACGCCGCCAGCGACGCCGACGTTGCGGGAGAACATGGTGCGCAGGGGCAGCTCGACACCGTGAGGCACCCCGACATAGCCGACCGTTGCACCCGGGCGGGCAACAGCGACAGCGGTGTTCATCGACTGTCCGCTGCCCACGCACTCCAGCACGGCGTCCGCGCCGACACCGCCGGTGAGCTCGAGCACGGCAGCCTCAGCTGCCTCGCCGCGCTCAGCGATGACATGGGTGGCGCCGAACGACCGGGCCACCTGCTGGCGGGTCTCGTGCCGTGACATGGCCACGACCCGCTCGGCACCCATTCGCGAGGCGGCGAGAACGGCCGACAACCCCACGGCGCCGTCGCCCACCACCACGACCGTGTCGCCCTCACCGACACCTGCGGAAACGGCTGCGTGCCAGCCGGTTCCCATCACGTCGGAGAGTGCGAGCAGAGATGGAACCATTGCAGCGTCCGGGGTTTCGCGTGTTGAGACAAGCGTGCCATCGGCCAGCGGGATGCGGACGTACTCACCCTGACCGCCGTCGGCCAGCAGCCCATCGCGGTCAGGTCCGCCCCAGAACCCGCCCGTCGAGCAGGCCGACTGGATCCCCACGCGGCAATGCGCACAGGTGTTGTCGGAGTACATGAACGGCGCGATGACGAAGTCGCCCTTGTGCAGCGACCGGACCTCCGAGCCGACCTCTTCGACGATGCCGACGAACTCGTGGCCGATCCGGAACGGCTCCTCGATCGGGTTGTCCCCGCGGTAGTACCAGAGGTCCGAGCCGCACACGCAGGCGGCGGCAACCTTGACGATCGCGTCGGTTGGTTTCTGGATGCTGGGGTCCGGCTGGTCTTCGAGCCGGACGTCGCGGGCAGAGTAGATCGTGGTGGCCTTCATAAGCCCAACTCTAGGTCGGGCACGATGGACCTCATGCCACCCCGTCGCCGCATCCCACTGGCCGAAGGTCTGGACGCGCTCGCCGTATGGCGGCTGGCCCCGTCCGCTGCCCCGCTGGACACGGTTGCCACGGCAGTTCGCTTCACCCTTGAGGAGCTGGCCTCACGCGCGCCCGGACGGACGCTGGAGGTCCGCGTCCCGCCATACGGTGCGGTGCAATGCGTTGAAGGGCCGAGGCACACCCGTGGGACCCCACCGAATGTGATCGAGATGGACGCCCGGACCTGGCTCGATCTGGCGACCGGACAGAGCGACTGGGCCGACGCCGTCTCGGCGGGCACGGTGCGCGCGAGCGGCCTGCGGGCGACCTTGGCCGACCATCTTCCGCTGTTGCCCAACTAGGCTTGCAACATGCGATTCGGACTGACGATCCTGCCTGAGCACCGCTGGGTCGATGCCGCCCCGAAGTGGCGCCGGGCCGAGGAGCTCGGCTTCGACCACGCGTGGACCTACGACCATCTCGTCTGGGGCGGGCTCCCGGACTCGCCGTGGTACGGCACCACACCGACGTTGACTGCGGCCGCTATGGTCACCTCGACGATCCGGCTGGGCACGTTCGTCACCTCGCCGAACTATCGCCACCCGGTGACGTTCATGCGCGACCTGCTGGCGCTGGACGACATCTCGGGCGGGCGGCTGATCTGCGGCATCGGTGC
>JAYSQH010000422.1:0-2993 GCA_043721655.1 Phycicoccus sp.
CGCACCTCAGCTGAGCACCTCTCTCAGATCCGCTGCCAGAGCGCGAAGCGCCTTGCCACGATGAGAGATCGCGTTCTTCTGCTCGCTGTCGTACTCCGCCAGGGTCCGCGTGTCGCCGTCGACCAACAAGATCGGGTCGTATCCGAAACCGTTGGTGCCACGAGGGGCTCGGGTGAGCGTGCCTCGCACCTGGCCCTCACGAACGACGACCCTGCCATCTGGC
The DNA here is from genome assembly GCA_043721655.1 of Phycicoccus sp. Taxonomy (GTDB): domain Bacteria; phylum Actinomycetota; class Actinomycetes; order Actinomycetales; family Dermatophilaceae; genus UBA4719. The sequence goes on from JAYSQH010000422.1 coordinate 224, forward strand.
ATCGCCAAAGCAGCCGCACAGACGAACCCGGCAGCCCGGTGCTCGTCCTTCACGTCAGCGAGCTGACTGAGCAGGAGATCGAGGTTGGCGCGGTCACCCCCGTGCTGCCCCGCCCAGCGAGCGCTGAAGATGCCTGGCGCGCCTCCCAGAACGTCGACGGCCAGGCCGGAGTCGTCGGCGATCGCGGGGAGCCCGGTCGCGCGGGCCACGGCGACAGCCTTGAGTGTCGCATTCTCGGCGAACGTGACACCGTCTTCCACGACGTCCGCCACGTCCTCGAACTCCACCACCCCGACGATCTCGAGCCCGATCTCCTCCACCAGGTCAGCCAGGATCTCGCGCAGCTCGACGACCTTGTGGGCGTTGCGGGTCGCAAGGACGATCTTGGTCACTCGATGACCTGTGCCAGCGCCACCAGCTGCAGCTTGGTGAGCTCTGAACAACCCTGGGTGGCCAGCTCGAGCAGCGCGTTGAGCACGTCCCTGTCGAACGGCTCGGCCTCTGCGGTGCCCTGGATCTCGATGAACGCGCCAGTCCCCGTCAGGACGACGTTCATGTCGGTGTCTGCGGTCGAGTCCTCCGGGTAGTCCAGATCCAGGAACGGCACCCCCTTGACGACCCCGACACTGACCGCGGCGACCGAGCCCGTGAGCGGCTTGGCGTTCTTGGCGATGGCGCCGGTGCGCCGGCCCGTCTCGATGGCGTCGACCAGGGCCACGTAGGCGCCGGTAATTGCCGCGGTGCGGGTGCCGCCATCAGCCTGGAGCACGTCACAGTCGAGGATGATCGTGTTCTCCCCCAACGCTTTGGTGTCGATGACGGCTCGAAGGCTCCGGCCGATCAGACGCGAGATCTCGTGGGTGCGACCGCCGATCCGGCCTTTGACCGACTCACGGTCGGAGCGGGTGTTCGTCGCCCTCGGCAGCATGGCGTACTCGGCGGTGACCCAGCCCTGGCCGCTGCCCTTGCGCCAGCGCGGCACGCCCTGGGTGAATGACGCGGCGCACAGCACGCGGGTCCGGCCGAACTCCACGAGGACGCTGCCCTCTGCATGGTCGAGCCAGTTACGGGTGATCACGATGTCGCGAAGCTGGTCGGGTGCGCGGCCATCGTGGCGAACAAGGTTGGAAGTCATGCGACCAAGGCTAGGCGCTCGGGTTCAGAGATCGAGAACAGCGTCTGGTTCGGCGAGCTCGACGTCACCCGGCCAGACAGCGGCTGCCTGGGCACGGCATACGGCGGGGTCGTTCCACGGGGGGATGTGGGTGAGCATCAGCCGCTGGACTCCCCCGGCGTCGACCGCAGCCTGCGCCGCCCGGCTGCCGGACAGGTGGATCCCCCTCGCGTGATCGCGGCCGTCGATGAACGCCGAGTCCGCCAGGACCAGGGTTGCGTTGTGGAACAACGGTTTCAGGCCATCGCAGGTATCCGTGTCGCCGGTGTAGGCAAGCACCTCGCCATCGGCCTCGACCCGGATGCCATAGGCCTGTCCCGGGTGGTTGACCAGATGAGGGGTGACGGTGAAGGGCCCGATCCGGACGCCCTCACGATCGACCAGCTCACGGAAGTCGAACTCATGGTGCATGCCGTCCGGGGGCGTCATGTCGTAGGCACGGGCCATCCGCTCGCCCGTGCGCCGGGGGCCATAGACGAGGATCCTCCTGCGTGTCACCACGACGGGGCTGTACTTCTGGACGACATAGAGGCCGCACAGGTCCAGGCAGTGATCGGGATGCAGATGGGTCAGCACAACCGCGTCGATGGCCAACGGGTCGATGTGCCGCTGAAGTGCCCCCAGAGCGCCGTTACCGAGATCGAGCACGAGGTTCCAGGTGCGACCTTCGTGCTCGGCCTGGACCAGATAACTTGACGCCGGAGAGGTGGGACCTGCGAAGGACCCCGAGCACCCGACGATGGTCAGCCTCATCGCGGCGACGCCACCGGATCGGAACTGGCGTGCACGACCTCGGGCCCGAGGAACCGGCGGGCGAGCCGTTCGAACTCGAGAGGGTCACCTGTCGTGATGAACTCATGCTTCGGCGGCGGCAGGTGATCGGGCCGCAGCGCCTCTGCATCGGCGAGCACCCGGAATACGTCCTTGGCGGTCTCCTCTGCCGAGGACACCAGGGTGACGTTCTCGCCCATCACGTAGGAGATGACGCCGGTCAGCAGGGGGTAGTGCGTGCACCCAAGGATGAGGGTGTCGACGCCCCTGGCCGCGACGGGCTCAAGGTAGGAGCGGGCGACCGCGAGCAGCTCATCGCCAGAGGTGACACCGGACTCGACGAACTCGACGAACCGCGGGCAGGGCCGGCTCGTGACCGCGATCTGAGGGGCTGCGGCGAACGAGTCGAGGTAGGCCTTGCTCTGGTGGGTCGCCTTGGTGGAGATGACGCCGACCTTGTTGTTGCGGGTGGCGGCGACGGCTCGACGGACGGCGGGACGGATGACCTCGATGACGGGCACGTCATAGCGCTCGCGGGCGTCGTGGAGCACGGCGGCGGAAGCGGAGTTGCAGGCGATCACGAGAGCCTTGACCCCACGGTCCACGAGGCGGTCGAGGCACTCGAGGGAGAACTTGCGGATCTCGGCGATGGGACGCGGACCGTAGGGCTGCCGGGCAGTGTCACCCAGGTAGATCACCGACTCGTGCGGCAGCTGGTCCAGGACGGCGCGGGCAACAGTGAGCCCGCCGAAGCTGCTGTCGAAGATCCCGATCGGTGCATCAGCCACGCCGCCGAGCGTAGCCGCGGGGCCCGGCCGATCCGGT
>JAYSQH010000423.1:0-5476 GCA_043721655.1 Phycicoccus sp.
CCGGCCGGGTCGCTGAGCAGGTAGAACGCCTCACTCGTAGCGGGGTCGGCCCCCTCCTTGACCGCGACCGACAGCCGGTAACGTGAGGTGTTCGGGACCTCACGGACCGAGTTGGCGATGATGGAGTCGACTGAGTCGTGTTTGCTGGACACGTGGCCGTCACCATAGTTGGTGAAGGACGTCGCAACCGTGTAGGCGATCGGCCAGATCTGCAGGCCGACGAGGAGGACCAGCCCCGGCAGCAGGTACTTCAAGGGCACGGATCGTCCCGTGCCATAGACGACCAGGACGCACATCGCCACGAACCCGGCGATGACCACACCGATCCAGGCGCCTTGTGCGATCGCCTTCTGCGCGACGATCGCGAGAACGACGATCACGATGGCGATCAGCAGCCACTTGGTGGCCATGAGCCACATAGGGCTGGCACCCGAAGGACGCCCGAGGGTCGCTGGCGCGATCGCCGCATTGTCCGTCGGTCCCTTGGGGCCTTTGTCGCTGCTGGTGTCCTGAATGTCCTGGGGGCTCATGCCATCCTCCGAAGCTGCGTCCCGACAAGGGCTGAGCGCCCAGACAACGGGCGACCGCCCCGACAAAGTGTCACCGATGCGCTGTAGGCGAACCGGTCAGGCGGCCGGCCACCAACGTGCGGTAGCCGGCCACCCGCCATACATCAGCCCTTGGCGATGTTGGCGACGATCTCCTTCTGAGCAGCGTCGAACCGTGCCTTGGGCTGTGCCTTGCCAGAGATCACGTCAGCAGCGGCCTGACCCAACGGACCCCACACCGAGTTCATGGCGGGGATGTTGGGCATCGGCTGGCCACCCTGTCCGGCCTCGAACCAAGCCTTGACGTCTGGGTCGGTCGCGGCGACCTTGTCGTACGCCGAGGTCAGTGCTGGCGGACGGAATCCACCCTGGAACAGCGCAACCTGGAGGGCCTCCTGCGGGACGTAGTTGGTGACGAACTCCTGCGCGAATGCCGCGTTCTTGGCCTTGGCCGAGACGTAGAACATCTGGACGCCCAGGAAGGGCTGCATCTTGCCACCACCGGCAAGTGTCGGCAGCGGGCTGATGGCGTACTTGATGTTGGCCTTCTTGGCCTTGTCGAGCGCCCACGGGCCGGTGATGTAGAACGGCACCTTGCCGGTGTCGAACAGCGCGTCGGCATTGGAACCGTCGACGTTCGTGGACAGGGCCTTCAGCTTGCCCAGCGACTGGAGTGCCACCGCGCCCTTGACTGACCCGGCGCTGTTCACCATGACCTTGGTGGCGTCATAGTCTCCATTGGCCCTGGTCGCGAAGATGCCGCCGCCAAACGCCTTGAGGTAGGGGTAGGTGAAGTACGCGTTACCGGTCTTGCCGACCTCCTGGAGAAGGATGTTGGTCGCCTTGCCGGACTTCACCAGGGCCTGGCCCTGGCTGACCAGCTGGTCCATGGTGGTGGGAGCGGTCGGAGCCAGGTCGGTGTTGCGCACCAGGCCGATGTTCTCGACCGCATAGGGAACGCCGTAGGACTGACCGTTGAACTTGGTCGCTGCGATCGCCTGCGGTGCGAACTTGGCGACCACGTCAGCCGACAGGTTGACCGGCGCGACGGTGCCGTTCTGGACGAGCTCGCCCAGCCAATCGTGCGCGCCGACGATGACGTCGGGACCCTTGCCGACCTTGGTGGCGTCCTTGAACTGCTGACGCACGTCCGTCGCGACCTGAACGGCGACCTTGATGCCATTGGCCTTGCCGAACGCCTCGGCGGCGGTCCGGATCATGGGCGCATGGTTGTCGTCGGCCCAGATCACCAGGTCGGCGGCGGCATCACGAACGGGCGGGCCGGTCGTGGCCGGCGCTGGCGCGGCAGTGGTGGCCGAGGCGGACGGTGTGGCGGCTGGGGTCGTGGCCCCGCCGCAGGCGCTCATGAGGAGTGCCGCGACGCCAGTAATGGCCGCAGCACCCATTGCACGCTTGTGCACGATGTATCTCCTTGAGATTGCTTCGGGCAGCCCTGCCGCGACCCGTGAAAGTGACAGCAATCTAGCAAGTTTTTGCAAGCACCCGCAAGGTTCTTGCAAGAACTTGCAGGCTACGTTTTCATAACGGACCGGCAAGGGAAAGGGTCCCCGAGGGGAGTCGACACCCGGGAACGTTGGCGCTAGTACGACCGAATGGGGCAGAATACCTAGGTATCCCGTGCGTACCTTCGCTCGGGTGCTCCAACTCCCCCTTTACAACGGATCGTCCGGCACGTTCCTGCCGGTGAAGGAAGGCCTGACTCTCCATGGCAACAGTCAAGTTCGACAATGCAAGCCGGACATACCCCGGCAACGACAAGCCCTCGGTCGACGGGCTCAACATCGACATCGCGGACGGTGAGTTCCTCGTCCTGGTCGGTCCCTCCGGCTGCGGCAAGTCCACAGCACTGCGAATGCTCGCCGGACTCGAAGAAGTCAACGTCGGCGACGTCTGGATCGGCGAGCGCAACGTTACCGACCTGTCCCCCAAGGACCGCGACGTCGCGATGGTCTTCCAGAACTACGCGCTGTATCCGCACATGACCGTCGCCGACAACATGGGCTTCGCACTCAAGATCGCGGGCGTCAACAAGACCGAGATCGCCAAGCGCGTCGCGGACGCCGCAAAGATCCTCGACCTCGAGGACTATCTCGAGCGCAAGCCCAAGGCACTCTCGGGCGGCCAGCGTCAGCGCGTCGCCATGGGCCGGGCCATCGTCCGCAACCCACAGGTGTTCCTCATGGACGAGCCGCTATCGAACCTCGATGCCAAGCTGCGCGTGCAGACGCGGACCCAGATTGCTTCTCTGCAAAGGCGATTGGGTGTCACCACGGTCTATGTCACCCACGATCAGATCGAGGCCATGACGATGGGCGACCGCGTCGCGGTCCTCAAGGACGGCGTGCTGCAGCAGTGCGACACACCGCGCCGGATGTATGACCACCCGGACAACGTGTTCGTCGCCGGTTTCATCGGCTCTCCCGCGATGAACCTCTTCGACGTTCCTGTCGTCGATGGTGGCGTGAAGTTCGGTGCAAGCACCCACGAGATCGAGCGCGCCCGCCTGGCGGATGCCGGCAAGGAGGTCACCCTGGGTGTCCGTCCTGAGGACCTCACCATCACCACAGACGGCACGGGTCTGGCTGTCACCGTCGAGGTCGTCGAAGAGCTCGGCGCCGACGCCTATATCTACGGCTCGACCACCGAAACCGCAGGTCAGATCAAACCGATCATCGCCCGCGTGGACGGCCGCACCCCTCCGGAGAAGGGCACCGTCGTCAACCTCACTCCGCGGGGCGGACACGTGCACCTGTTCAACGCCGAGACCGGACGGCGCATCGAAGGCTGAGCGCCTCCCCTGACCAGAAGGTGGTGGTGACCCTCGAGGACGCCACCACCTTCTGCCATGTCCAGGGGCCGAACGGGCCCAAACCCCAGCGTGTCGACGTGTCACCATGATCAGGTGGCACTTGAGATCACTGCAGCCAGGCTGGATCCCGCGATGCTCGACCTGCCGTGGTCGCTGCCACTGGAGGACTGGCCGACCGAGCTGCTTGCAGCCCTCCCCCGCGGTATCTCCCGGCACGTGGTGCGGTTCGTCAAGCTTTCCGGAACGGTCATCGCGATCAAGGAGATCAAGGCAGACCTCGCGACCCGCGAGTACAACATGTTGCGTTTTCTCAACAAGGTCGACCAGCCCTGTGTCGTACCCCTGGGAGTCATCAGCGGTCGCACCGACGCCGATGGCCAGGAGCTGGATGCCTGCCTGATCACCCTTCACCTTCAGTTCTCGCTGCCGTATCGGGCGCTGTTCAGCCAGGGCCTGCGCCCGAACACGGCCCAACGACTGATCGACGCCCTGGCCGTGCTTCTGGTTCGGCTGCACCTGGCGGGCTTCTGGTGGGGGGATGTGTCGTTGTCCAACACCCTTTTCCGCCGGGACGCGGGCGCGTTTGCGGCATACCTCGTTGACGCCGAGACCGGTGAGATCCGCAACAAGCTTTCGGTCGGGCAGCGTGAGCATGACCTAGAGATCGCCCGGGTCAACATCGCCGGCGAGCTGATGGACCTGGAGGCCGGCGGGTTCCTGGCCGACTCCGTCGATGCGGTCGAGATCTCGGAGACGATCGTCGACCGCTATCGCTGTCTGTGGCGCGAGCTCACCGAACGCGAGCGGTTCGAGAGGGGCGACCGGTGGCGGGTCGAGGAGCGCATCCGTCGCCTGAACGGGCTCGGCTTCGACGTCGACGAGCTGTCGATCTCCACCGACATTGGCGGGACGACCATCCAGATTCAGCCGAAAGTCGTTGATGCAGGCCATCATTCACGCCGGCTGTTTCGTCTGACCGGTCTCGACGTCGAGGAGAACCAAGCTCGGCGCCTGCTCAACGACCTCGATGCCTACCGCGCCTCCCAGGATCGCCAGAATGACGACGAGGAGTTGATGGCCCATGACTGGCTGTCCCAGATCTACGAGCCGATCACTCGCGCCGTCCCGCGTGATCTGACCCGAAAGCTGGAGCCGGCCGAGGTGTTCCACGAGGTCCTCGAACACCGTTGGTACATGTCAGAGGCGGCGGGCCACGACTTCCCGATCGAAGCTGCCGTTGCCGACTACGTCAAGAACGTGCTGCCCGGAAAGCCTGATGAGGCAACGGTGCTCGGCGTCGACACGATCGCGATGCCGGTGGTGGCGATGTTCCCCGAGATGCTCCCCCGGCGCTAGGAAGTCAGGCAGGACCCAGGTGTCCTCGAGGTACCCGCCACCGCGCGGGAGGCGGGTCACCCTCAGAGCGCCCGGCGTCGGGCCACCTCATACAAGGTAACGCCGGTGGCGATACCGGCGTTGAGGGACTCCACGGCCGAAGACATCGGGATCGACACGATCTGGTCGCAGGTCTCGCTGACCAGCCGAGACAGCCCCTTGCCCTCGGACCCGACCACGATGACCAACGGCTCCTTGGCCAGCTGGAGGTCGGGAAGCTGTACGTCGCCGTCCATGTCGAGGCCCAGGACGAAGAAACCGGCCTTGCGGTATTCCTCCAGAGTGCGGGTGAGGTTGCTGCACTGGGCGACCGGAATGCGAGCAGCCGCACCGGCGGAGGTCTTCCACGCACTGGCGGTCATGCCCACCGAACGCCGTTCGGGCACCACGACTCCGTGGCCTCCGAACGCGGCGACCGAGCGGATGATTGCGCCCAGGTTGCGAGGGTCCGTGATGCCGTCAAGGGCGACGATGAGCGGTATGCCGGGCATCTCGGGGTTCACGAAGTCGGTCGGGTGCGCGTAGGCGTATGCCGGCACCTGTAGGGCCAGGCCCTGGTGGACTCCGCCGTCGGTGAGCCGGTCGAGCTCGCCGCGTGGGGTCTCCAGGATCGAGATGCCGCGGCCGGTCGCGATCTTGAGGGCTTCACGGACCCGGTCGTCCGACTCGAGCCGACCGGCGACGTACATCGTGGTCACCGGGA
>JAYSQH010000424.1:0-6164 GCA_043721655.1 Phycicoccus sp.
GGGGGAGAGGTCGGCGGGGAAGGGGTCGGCGGGGGAGGGCTCAGTGGTCGAGGACGCAGTGGTCGAGGTCATCGGCCGACCGAACCGCCAGCGCGCTGCCACGCGCCGATCCCGCCGGACAGGCTTGCTGCATCCCACCCGAGCCCGCGCAGGTGCTTGGCCGCGCTGCGTGAGCGCATCCCGCTGGCGCACATGACGACGACGGGACGGCCCTGGCGCAGGCGGCGAGGTGCCTGGTCGATATTGCCGAGAGCGACGTGGATGGCTCCGGGCGCATGCCCAGACTTCCACTCACTGTTCTCTCGGACATCCAGCACTGTTGCGCCGCCGCGGACCGCTTCCAGGGCACGCTCGGCTTTGATCTTGGACCCCAGGCTTCCGTCGTTCGGCTGGCCACCGAACAACGCCCGCAGCCGACCAAGCAAAGGGAGAGTGGCCGCTGGGACGGGTTTGGGGGTGGATGAACTGCTCACTGTGGGCTCCATGTGTCGAAAGTATACCCTAGGGGGTATGCCGGTAACGCCGTCGGATGCGTTGTCGGTACCCGCATTGGGATCTCCGGGATGTGACAAACACCATACCCAGGGGGGTAAGGGACTTTAGTCCCTAATACACCCCAGGGTATAGACCTAGTCTCCGACCGGCAGACAAATCCAGGGTCCAAGGACGGACCAGAGCCTTCCGTCTGCTGCGGGAACGACACCACGGAGCGCCATCATGCGCCCCCCTAGAAGGAGACATGACCATGACAGTAGCCATCGACGATCTCAAGACTCTGAAGTCCGACCTGGTGGTTGACTCCCGCGCCACTTCGTGTCCCGGACCGATCCTGGCAGCGAAGAAGGCCATCGGCACGATTCCGGTGGGTGGGGTCATGGAGGTGCTCGCCAGCGACTCAGGGACGCTGAAGGACCTGCCCGCCTGGTGCAAGAAGATGGGCCACGACTACCTCGGTTCTCTCGACGAGGTCGGCTACCTGCAGCTCTTCCTGCGAAAGACGAAGTGAGCTGACCGTGGCCACCGCTGGCGAGACCGGTTTCAAGCCGAAGATCCTCGTCTTCTCGACGAACAACATCTCCGACCCCGGTATCGACCTGGCCGGGAGCAGGCACATGCACTACCCGGCGACGGTTTCGACGATGAGTGTCCCGTGCAGCAGCGGGATCAAGCCGGGATGGATCCTGCACGCGTTCGAGAGTGGGATCGACGGGGTGTTTATCGGCTCCGACGGCTTGGAGTGCGCCCTGCTGGCCGACTGCGGGGAACGCTCGGCTCTCATCCTCTCGCAGGCGCAAGAGCTGATGAAGGCTCAGGGAATCCAGCCGCAACGGCTGAAGATGGCAGCGCTCTGCTCGGTGTGCGCGGAGCCGTTCGTCAACTACATGCGCGAGTTCTCGACGATGCTGACGGATCTCGGTCCGGTCTCGGCCGCCAAGACTCTCGTGGGTGTCGCATCGTGAGCAACCAGAACCGAGAAAGAGACGGACGCGGGCTATGACCGAAACAGCGCTGCTCGAAGCCAGTACCGAAGAAGCCGTGGTAAAGACGCGGAAGACGATCATCGTCTTCAGTGGTGAGTTCGACAAGATGGTGGCCGCCTTCATTATCGCCAACGGGGCAGCGGCGATGGACGACGAAGTCACGATGTTCTTCACCTTCTGGGGCCTCAACGCCCTGCGGCGCACGGAGAACGTGCCCACCAGCGGCAAGAGCTTTCTCCAGAAGGCGTTCGCCACAATGATGCCTCAGGGTCCGGAACGCCTGAGGCTCTCGCACATGAACTTCGCCGGCGTCGGTCCCAAGCTGATGCAGAAGATGATGCGTGAGAACAAGGTCATGTCCCTGGAGGCCCTGATCGAGTCGGCACGGGACCAGGGCGTGAAGATCATTGCCTGCGCCATGTCGATGGACATCATGGGTCTGCGACCCGAAGAGCTCATTGACGGAATTGAGTATGCCGGGGTCGCCGCGTACCTGGGCGACACGGATGAGGCAAACGTCAACCTGTTCATCTAGAACTTAGCCGCGCCAAAGGGCGCCACCGAGCTCAGTCGCGCCTGCGTACGCGGCACCAAGATTCAAGGACTGGAGTCACAGATGGACTACGACGTCATGGTGATCGGCAGCGGCATAGGCGGGATGGAGTCGTCGATCAAGCTCGGCGACATGGGCTACAAAGTCCTGCTCGTCGAAAAGGAGGCGAGCGTCGGCGGACGGATGATCCTGCTCAGCAAGGTCTTCCCGACCCTCGACTGCGCGAGCTGCATCTCCGGCCCGAAGATGTCTTCGACCATCAACCACCCCAACATCACGACGAAGCTGTACAGCGAGGTCATGGGGATCGAGCGCGACAGCTTCGGTGCGTTCCACGCCAAGGTGAAGGAGAACTCCACCTTCGTCGACTGGTCAGCCTGCACCGGCTGCAACGAGTGCCAGACCGCCTGCACCGTGGCGGTGCCTGACGAGTTCAACGCCGGCCTGGTTGCCCGCCGTGCGGCATACATCGCCTTCCCGCAGGCGGTGCCGAAGAAGGCAGTGATCCAGCGGGCGGGTACCTCACCGTGCATCGATGGCTGCCCCGCCGGGATCAAGGCACATGGCTACGTCTCGCTCGTTCGCAACGGCAAGGACGAGGAGGCGTTCCAGCTCGTCCTCGACGCGACGCCGCTCGTCGGCACCCTCGGGCGTGCGTGCTACGCGCCGTGTGAGTCCGAGTGCACCCGCACCAAGCTGGAGGGCTCGGTACCGATCCGGCTGATCAAGCGGTATGCCGCCGACCAGCACTACTTGACCCATGGCGAGAGCCCGTCCGGTCCGGCCATCGAGATCGACACGCCCAACGGGCGCCGGATCGCCATCGTCGGATCCGGCCCGGCCGGCCTGACCGCCGCCTGGCAGCTCGCGCGCAAGGGCTACGCGGTCAAGATCTTCGAGAAGCGGTCCGAGCCAGGTGGCTACCTCCGGCACGCGATTCCTGTCTACCGCCTCCCGCGCGAGGTGGTCGACGCGGACATCGCCAACCTCACCTCGATCGGTGTCGAGATTGAGTGCAACGCGGCCGTCACCGACCTCGCCTCGCTCAAGGACAAGGACGGCTACGACGCCGTCATCGTCGCCACCGGCACGCAGAACGCCACCCGGATGGACGTCCCGAACGAGGACGCCGACGGGTCGGTTAACGGCCTGGACTTCCTCGCCGACGTCGCCAACGACAAGGCCCCTGACCTCACCGGCAAGAAGGTCGTCATCGTCGGCGGCGGCAACGTCGCCATGGACGCGGCCCGCGTCTCTATCCGCCTCGGTGCCGCCGAGGCCAAGGTCATCTACCGGCGCACCCGCGCCGAGATGCCTGCGCACCACGTCGAGGCCGACGACGCCGAGGCTGAGGGCGCAGTGTTCGAATTCCTCGTCAACCCGCTCGAGGTCCTCACCAGCGGCGGCAAGGTCAGCGGCGTCAAGCTGCAGACGATGCGGCTCGGCGAGCCGGACGCCTCTGGGCGGCGCACCCCGGAGCCGGTGCCTGGCGCCGAGACCACGATCGGCTGCGACCTCATCATCTCGACGATCGGGATGAGCCCCGACGAGACGCTCTACGAGCAGGTCGTCGGCGTCGGCCGCGGCAAGCGGATCAAGGTCGACCCGCACTCACTGCAGACCGAGATCGACTACCTGTTCGCCGCCGGTGACGTGACGATGGGCGCCACGGACATCACGACCGCGATCGGCGCTGGACGTCGGGCAGCCCACATGGTCGACCGCTGGGTCAACCACGAGCCGTTCACCGGCTTCGCCGCCCTCGACGGCCGGATCGACGTCGTCTCGCACGACGAGGTCCTCTCCCGGCAGACGGCGTTCGGCCACCGGAACCCGATCAAGGCCGCGGTGGACCTCGTCAAGCTGCCCCGCGACTTCCACGAGATTGAGACGGCGCTGACCGCGGCGGAGGTGCGCTCCGGGGCGGGCAGCTGCATGGACTGCGGTATCTGCTCGGAATGTCAGGAGTGCGTCACTGCATGCCCCGGGAACGCCATCAGGATGGACAAGCGCGAGCAGGTCTCCGACGTCACGGTGAGCGCCGTCGTCGTCTCGACCGGATACAAGCTGTTCGCCGCTGACCTGAAGCCGGAGTACGGCTTCGGCACCTACGCCAACGTGATCACCGGCATGCAGATGGACCGCCTGCTGGCGCCGACACGTCCGTTCAACACGGTGTTGCGGCCCGGTGACGGGAAGGTGCCAGACCGTATTGCGTACGTCTCGTGTACCGGTTCGCGCGACAAGACGTCGGGCAACCCGCTGTGCTCAAAGGTGTGCTGCATGTACTCGGTCAAGCAGAACCAGCTGATCATGGGGACGCTGCCGCTGGCCGACGTGACCATGCACTACATGGACATCCGCGCGGCCGGCAAGCGCTACAACGAGTTCTACGAGCAGGCCAAGGACATGGGTGCCACCTACATCAAGGGGCGCGTCGCCAAGATCACCGAGAAGGACGACGGCGATCTCATCGTGCGCTACGAGGATGTCGAGAACGGCGGCCAGATCGTTGAGGCGGAGTACGACCTCGTGGTGCTCGCTGTGGGTATCCAGCCGAACCGCGACGTGGAGCGTCTCTTCACCGGCGAGAAGCTGGGCCTGGACGAGTACTTCTACGTCGCTGAGCCGAACGAGGATCTTGAGCCCGGCAAGACGGACATCCCTGGCGTCTTCGTCGCCGGCACCGCCGCGGGAGTCAAGGACATCGTCGACTCGATCCTGCACGCGGGGGCCGCGTCCGCCCAGGTCGCTGCCCACATCGAGGCTGAGCACCTCAGGGCCGCTCACGTCGAAGAACTGACGATCACGACGGAGGCGCTGGTATGAGCGAGCAGGGAGACGCTGGTTTCAGCGAGCAGGAAGACGCTGTCGTCAGCGGGCAGGAAGAGGCCGGTGCCCGCGGGCACCGACGCATCGGCGTCTACATCTGCCACTGCGGTGGCAACATCTCGGACTACGTCGACGTGGCCAAGGTGCGCGACGCGCTCAAGGACGACCCCGACGTGGTGGTCTCCGAGACCACGCTGTTCGCGTGCTCCGACGGCACTCAGCAAGAGATGATTGCGGACATCAGGGAGAAGCACCTGGACGGTCTGGTGGTGGCTTCGTGCTCGCCCAAGCTGCACCAGATCACCTTCCGCGGTGTGGCCAAGCGAGCGGACCTCAACCCGTACACCTACACCCAGGTGAACGTTCGCGAGCAGGCCTCCTGGGCCCACACGAACGACCATGAGGGCGCGACCGCAAAGGCGATCGGACTGGTCAAGGCGGGTATCGCCAAGACGAGGCTGTCGACGCCGCTGGAGCCGCTCGTGGTCAAGACGCTGCCCCGCACCATGGTGGTCGGCGGCGGGGTCGCCGGCCTGCGGGCAGCGATCGGGCTGGCCGACATAGGGCTCGGTGTGGACATCATCGAGCGTGCGCCCAAGCTCGGCGGTTGGGTCGGGGAGCTCGGTCCGATGTTCCCGAACGACCGCAACGGCCACGACCAGATCGCGCTGCTGCTGGCGGAGATTGCGAAACGGCCGTCGATCACGGTGATGACCAACGCCGAGCTGGTGTCCAAGTCGGGCAGCTTCGGCAACTACGTCACGGAGGTCCGGATCCAGGGACAGGAAGAGCTGGTCACCACAGAGGTCGGGACGATCGTGGTGGCCACCGGGTTCGACAGCTACGAGCCTGAGGCCGGCGAGTTCGGGTACGGCATCGAGGGTGTCCTCACGCTGCCCGAGTTCATGAAGCTTGTCGACGGCGCAGAAGGCTCCGTGGGCCCGGTGATCTACAAGGGCAAGCCGGTCCGCACGATCGCCTACGTCTACTGCGTCGGCAACCGGCAGCCCACCGGCGGCAACGAGTACTGCTCGAAGTTCTGCTGCACAGCGACAGTCAACGCCTCGATACAGATCTCCAAGCGCGACTCGTCGGTGCACCAGTACCACCTGCACCGCGACGTCCGGACCTATGGCAAGTACGAGCTGAAGTACACGGAGTCGCGCGAGCGTGGCTCGGTCTACATGCGGTTCCCGGACGAGACTCCGCCCTCGGTGGCCAAGATGGCCGACGGACGTCTGGCCGTCACGGTCGTCGACGCGCTGACCGGCAACGAAGAGCTCACTCTCCCGGCCGAT
>JAYSQH010000425.1:0-3929 GCA_043721655.1 Phycicoccus sp.
GGCGTCGCGATGGACGGATCGCCCGTACCCCCGCGACTCCATGGATGCGGCGAGGTTCAGTGAGCGCTCGAGGGCACTGTCGAGAACGGGAACGGCGAGCCGGGCAAGCTCGCGGAAGCCTCGCCCGCCGTGTCCACGTAGCCGTCGAGCGACGCGGACCCGTCTGGCGTCCTCAACAAGCTGGGGAGCGTAGGTGAGTCCGACCACGAGCGCCGTGCCGACCTCATAGAGCGTGGCGGGCACGTAGCGCAGCAACCTGCGAGGGCTGGCAAGAGTGTTCGCGGCACCGATACAGGTGAGCACCGCGGCAAGCCTGGCGCCCTCGTATGCCGCCGCCAGCAATCCCTCCAGCGTCACCGGGCCGCCCAGGCGCACCCCGCTCGAGGCGGACGGGAGTGGTATCTCGGGCAGGGTGAACAACACCGTGGCCCCTGGCGCGCCGCCTCCGAGCAGCGCCTGAAGCACCACGCGCAAGGTGATGGCGAGCAGACCGAGACGCAGGAACGCGCCGAAGGGGGAGGCGGCCCCGAGCTCGCGGCGGGCTGAGACGACGTACGCGGCCACCACCACGACCAGCGCGAGCAGCAGCGGGTTCGTGGTCCGGTTGGCAGCCATGGCCAGGCCGATCGCCCACGCCCACCACGCCGCCGGGTGCAGCAGGCGCGGCAGCCGGGGGTCGTGGAGGGCGCGGGTCATGGTGCTTCCAGGTCGCTCAGTTATCTGTGGCGTCGCGGCTACGGCGCCAGGCCGCGAACCCCAGACCGCCGACGGCAAGCACGGCGACCAAGCCTCCGAGGATCAGCCCGCGCGAGTTGCCTGAGCCGGTGTCCGCAGTCTTGCCGATCGGCTTGGCCGAGGTGCTCGATGCGGGGGCGGCGATGACGATCTTGCTGTCCGGGGCAGCCGCTGCCGCTGACACCGGGTCGACGATGGGGCCGCAGCCGGTGGCCGGCCATCCGTCGATCCCGCAGGTCAGTCCCTTCTCCAGGCGCAGCTTCGCGCCGGCGGCCACGAGAACGTCCGATCCGGTGGCCTTCACCGGGACGGCGACGCAGGTGGCCCGCGGCGCCGGAGGCGTGGTGCTGTCGGGGCTGTCGGCTGGACGGCCGTAGTCGAGGACCAGGCCGACTCGCTTGATGTCTGCGGCGGGCTTGACGCTGGCGCACAGGGTGTCGAAGGCCGGCGTTGCTCGGGGGTTACGGATGGACTTCTCGTCGGCGACGGCAAAGCGCCAGCCCTCGATCGAGCCGTCCTTGGGGTTGGACTGCGCCGGTCCGGTCTGGGCGAAGGCCCAGGCGCCGTTCGTGAGCTGGAAGTAGCCCCAGTACCGGTAGGCAGCGGCTTGCGCCGGCGCGGCGATGACACCGCCAGCCAGGACGACCAGGAACAAGGTGATGGCAGCGCGCACCATGCGGTGCAGATGGGTGGGATGTGCGGAACGGGCGGGCTTCACAGAATTGGACCTCTCTCGCGGTGGGGCGGGAGGCCGGGCTTCTTGGGCCGCGACGACCGGCTCCAGACCGCAAACCACGGCGGACATCTTGATGGAGCCTTATGCCCACGATCCGGTGCTCCGGCTCGCCGCGTGGCTCCGGGCAGCCCCTTGGAGGGCAGGTGGCCGGAGGCGGCCTACGGTTGCGGGTCAGCGCCGGTGTCCGACCGGCTTACCCAGACCGCGGGTGTCAGGTGATCGAATGTTCCCATGCTCATATGAGGGTGTCAAAGCCGCCTGGCTCAACGCCAGGGAAGCGAGCCACTTTGCGCTCCGAGGCCCGCTTCGCGCGCCAACGAGACGGCGTCCCGGCGGCCGGTGACCCCGAGCTTTGCGAAGAGATTCGTGATGTGGTTGCGGACGGTCTTGTCGCTCAGGACGAGGCGACCCGCGATCTCGGCATTCGTGCGTCCGTCCGCCATCAGGGCCAGAACTTCTTCCTCCCGGACCGTGAGCGCCGGCAGGTGCCGTCGGCCGGCCGCGGCGACCCGGGCCGCGACCTGGGCGCTCACCTGGGCGCCGAAGACCATTCCTCCGGACGATACGGACCGGATCCCGGAGACGATCTCCTCCTGGGACGCGCCTTTCAGCAGGTATCCGCGGGCGCCTGCCTCCATCGCCGAGACCAAGGCGGCGTCCTCGGCATACATCGTGAGAACAAGCACGTGCCCGGTGAACCCCGAGCCCACGAGCTTCTTCGTCACGTCGATGCCGTTCGTGTCGGGCAGGTTGAGGTCAAGCAGGATGACGTCGGGGGCAAGCCCGGCTGCCGCCTCGATCGCCTCGGTCCCTGTACCGACGGCGCCGACGACGTCGATGTCCTCAGCGTCGGACAGCACAGCCAGCAGGCCTCGGCGGAACACCGGATGGTCGTCGACCACGAGTAGACGAATGTGGTCAGTCATGCGAACTCATTCCGGAAAGGGGCAGCCGCACCCGAAGTGTGGTGCCCGTCTCATGGCTGTCGATCGTGACGATGCCGCCCAGCTCAGTGGCACGGTCACGGATGGATGCGAGACCGGCCCCCTTGCCGGGGGCTGCTCCGCCTGAACCGTCGTCATGTATCTCCATCTCGAATGATCCATCGCTGATGCCGAGACGTATGTCGCAACGAGTGGCCCGCGCGTGCCGTGCCACGTTGGTCAAGACTTCCGAACCGATGCGGAACGCAGCGACCTCGACGGCCGCGGGCAGGGCCGGGAGGGGAGTCGCGTCGACGCACACGGTCCAGCCGGCCGTGTCGGCAAACGCATTCGCCCGTTGGGTGAGCGCCCCGACCAGACCGACCTCGTCGAGCAGCGGCGGCCGCAAGCCGCCAACCACCCGCCGAACGTCCTCGATCAGCCCTGCGACGTCGGTGCGGACGTCCGACAACAGCTCCTGGCTGCGGGAGACATTGGCCGGCAGCGCATTGTTGGCAGCCTCGAGACCAAGGCCGATGCCGGCCAGCGTGGGTCCGACGCCGTCGTGGAGCTCGCGGCGCAGCCTCCTGCGCTCGTCCTCCCGGGAAAGCACGAGCTCCTCGCGCGCGTGCTGGAGCTGTGCCGTGAGCCGGCTCGCATGCAGCACGACTCCCAACTGCGCGGCTGCCGCCTGGAGGAGCCGCTCATCGCGAACATCGAGAGGGGTGTGGCGTCGCCGGGCTGAGAGCTGCCCCAGATCGACGCCGGCATGGGTGATCGGAAATCGAGTGGGCCCGACGCCATCAGCCCCGTGTTCGGCGATCGTCATCCGCGTCCCGTCGACCTCGGTCACCACCTGCAGGTAGCTGAGCCTCAGCGTGTCGACGAGAGCCGACGCGAGGCCGGTGACGGCCTTGTCGTCATCGAACTGCTCCAAGCCCCTGGCCAGCTGCCATGACGCAGTCGCGGCGTCGCCACGACTCCCAAACATCAGCCAGTCGACGAATCGGTGAGCGATCCCGCTCGCCAGCTCGAATGCAAGGACGAGCGGAATGGCAATGACCAATGCCTCTTCGTGGCCAATCGAGTAGCGCTCGGCGACCGGGACGACCACAAGGGCGACCGATACCAAGACCAGCCCGACGATCAGCGCGTGCAGAAGCGGATTGGCGACGGCATCCAGTCCACGTCGCACACGCATGGATGTGAAGACGGACATGTCACCAGAGTGCCACTTCGACCAGGTGTTGGCCTGGCCGAAGTGGCACTGGTCTGGTCAGCTGCTGACGGCCCGGCGGCCGCCGGAGAGCTTGTGAACCACGGCGATCACGGCAAGGACGATGAACACCACGAATGTGAGCATGAAACCGAACCAGCCGATAGCGCTGATGTAGTACCAGGCTCCTGAGGTGTCCTTCCTCCCCGGATAGGACAAGAGGACGAAGGAGACTGCGATCAATGCGGTGACCGAAAGGACTCGACCCGGGTGTTGACGGATCATGCTGAACCTCCTGTGAACAGAACGTGACACTGCG
>JAYSQH010000426.1:0-2314 GCA_043721655.1 Phycicoccus sp.
CGGATCGTGACCGACCCACTGACCGGGCGCGCGATCGAGGCCACTACCGGAACCTACCGGGTCCCCAAAGCCATGGCCGAACAGGTCAACGCGCGCGACGGAACCTGCCGGGCGCCAGGCTGTGAGATCCCCGCCGACCACGGCGACCTGGACCACACCCTGGAGTGGAAACCCGACGGTGGCGGCGGACCCACCGCCGAACCCAACCTGGTCGCGTTGCACCGAGGCCACCACAACCTGAACACCTCCGCGTTCTGGGACAGCGACCAGTTGGTTGACGGAACGCTGCGCTGGACCATGGCTACCGGCAGAACCATCACGACCTACCCCCACGTCTATGACCATCCCGACAACACGCCCATCGACGTCTCAAACCTCGAAGCGCGCATCGGCCGGCGACTGGCAGGGGTGATCAACCCCGACATCCCCCTGCCCGGACACATCAACATCCTCGACCGCATCGGATGGGCGCAGGACCTTGCCCCGGTGACCCCGGCCCCTCCCAAACACCCTTGGCCAGAGGGGCATTCGGGGCAGAAACAGCCGACGAAGGCAAAGGCGAAAGCTCATGCCCAGGAGGAATGGGCCGCGGTCTGGCAGACCCAGCAGGACGGCCCACCACCGTTCTGAATCGACATCGGACCACTCGTGGACCGGCCAGCTCGGACTACTCGTGGACCGGCCAGCCCAGAGGGCGCAGGGCCGCGATCAGCGGCTGTACTGCGGCCGGCAGTACCGAGAGCTCGGCCAGGCCGAACGGTTGGCCAACTCCGTGCTCGATGTGCAGGTCCTCCATGTTGACGCCGGCCTCGCCAACATCGCGCAGCAACCGACCCAAGGCACCAGGTTCGTCCGGTACGACGACGACGACGGTGGCGTACGTGGTGGGAGCTGCACCGTGCTTGCCAGGGATACGCGCCTGGCCGGCGTTGCCATCGGCGACCGCCTTGGCCAGAACCGCCCTAGCGCCAACTGCACTGCCGTCAGGTTCGGACTCCAGGTGTCGCAGCGCCACCAGCACGGCGTCGAGGTCTTCGGCGAAGGACTCAAGGACCGCGCGAACCGCGGGCGCGTTGCCAGACAGAATCTGGGTCCACATGCTCGGGTCACTTGCCGCGATGCGGGTCACATCGCGAATTCCCTGCCCTGAGAGAGCAACTGCTCCAGCCGGAAGGTCACGTAGCCGACTCGC
This sequence comes from Phycicoccus sp., assembly GCA_043721655.1. Taxonomy (GTDB): domain Bacteria; phylum Actinomycetota; class Actinomycetes; order Actinomycetales; family Dermatophilaceae; genus UBA4719. The sequence goes on from JAYSQH010000426.1 coordinate 1,193, forward strand.
CACCAGGCTGGCGGCGATCTGCGGAACGTGCGAGACCGCCGCCACCGCCGCATCGTGCTCGTCGGGGGTCATGACCATGACGGCCGATCCCGCTGCTTCGGCGATCTGGCACACCATGTCAACCGCCGTCGCGGAAGCCTGAGGTCCGGGCGCCACGACCCACGAACGGCCTTCGAACAGATCCGCCTGCGCCGCCACGGCGCCGGACCTCTCCCGTCCCGCCATGGGGTGTGACCCTACGTATCGCGTGAGGTCAGCGCCCTTGTGTCGCAGCGCAGCCAGCACTGCCCCCTTGACGCTGGCCGCGTCGGTGACGACAGCGTCCGGCCAGCGGGTCAGCTCGTGCGCGACGACGGCTGCCACGACATCCGGAGGTGCGGCAACGACAACCAGATCCGGGATGTCTTCGGAATCCGCAGCCAGAACTCCAGCCCCCAAGTCGCGCGCCAGAGCCGCGGCCGTGGGCGACGGGTCCTGCAATGCCACCCGAAAACCCTTGCGAGACAGTGCCATTCCCAGGCTCGTCCCGATCAGACCGGTGCCCACGATCCTGACCTGCAGTCCACCAGTCTGCGTGCTCATTGAGCGAGGTCTCGGCGCAAGGCGGCAGCCCCACGAAGGTAGACGTGCGTGATCTGCTCACGGGTCAGCGTCGTGTTCACGTGGGCCATCAGCCGGATCACCATCGGCATCGCCCCAGTGATGTTCAGCTCCTGCGCACACATCAACGGGACGTCGCCCAGGCCCAGGTCGCGCGCTGCCACGGCAGGGAACTCGCTGCGCACGTCCGGGGTCGCGGTGAACATGATCGAGATGACGTCGTCCTTCGTCAACGCGTTTGCCTCGAGAATCGACGATACGAGCTCGCGGGTGGTGGAGAGCACGTGCTCCCGTTCATCGACATCCAGCTGGATGGCGCCCCGGATGGCGCGAACGACAGTCACCGGCGTACGAGTGTCACTCACGAGCGCAACCGTAGCGACCGCTGCGCTCGCACCGCCATCAGAGTCCAGCAGCTGAGTAAAGCTGACCTATCTCGGGCCGGTTGAGCGCGCGCATCCGACCCGAGCGCAGATCGCCGAGCTTGATCGGACCGACATCGGTGCGGACCAGCGTGATGAC
>JAYSQH010000427.1:0-1562 GCA_043721655.1 Phycicoccus sp.
GGCAAGGGTTTTGCGAATGGAACGGTAGCCGTCGAGGACGTCGGTGCTCACGGTGGTCGGCACCGACGCGCTGGCCAACAGGCTGCCGTCCGCGGGATCGAGCAGTACGGCTTTGGTGAACGTCGAGCCGAAGTCGACGCAGAGCACCCGCCTCAAGCGGGGCTGCGGTGCATCAGCCGGCGCTCTTGGTCAGAGCACGGTCGAGGTCGTCGATGAGGTCTGTGGCGTCCTCGATGCCGGTGGACAGCCGCACAAGGTCACCGGAGACCTCGAGCTCGGTCCCGCGAACCGAGGCATGCGTCATACGGGCTGGGTGCTCGATCAGTGACTCGACGCCGCCAAGGCTCTCACCAAGCGTCCAGATCTCGGTGGCGCCACAGACGTCAACCGCCTGCTGCTCGCCGCCTCGGACCTCGAAGGAGACCATGCCGCCGAAGCGCTTCATCTGCTTGGCCGCGACCCTGTTGCCGGGGTGACCGGGAAGGCCCGGGTAGTGAACGGCCTTGACCGCACTGTGGCCAAGAAGGAAGTCGACAACCTTCTCGGCGTTGTCGCAGCTGCGGTCCATGCGCACACCGAGGGTCTTCAGCCCTCGGAGCACCAGCCACGCATCGAACGGTCCGGCAATCGCGCCCATCGAGTTCTGATGGAACGCAATGCGCTCTTCAGCATCCTCGAAGCCTGCAACCGCAATGGTTTTCGCCGTGACGACAGCCCCGCCGACGACATCACTGTGGCCGCCGCAGTACTTGGTTGTCGAGTGCATCACGACGTCGGCGCCGAGGGCAAGCGGCTGCTGGAGGTACGGCGTGGCAAAGGTGTTGTCCACAGCCAGGATCGCTCCGGCCGCATGTGCAACGGCGGCGAGCGCTGCGATGTCGGCGATGCCGAGAAGTGGGTTGGTCGGTGTCTCGACCCAGACGACCTTGGTCTGCCCCGGCCTGATCGCGGCACGCACCGCGTCGACGTCGGAGATATTGGAGGTCGTGTGCTCCACGCCCCACGGGAGGGCGACCTTGTTCAGGAGGCGGTAGGTGCCGCCATAGGCATCGGTCGGAACGATGACGTGGTCGCCCGGTTTGAGCAGCGCCCGGATCATGGTGTCCTGCCCAGCCAGGCCGGAGGCGAATGCAAAAGCGCGACCGCCGCCCTCGAGCGCAGCCAGACAGACCTCGAGCGCCGTGCGGGTCGGGTTGGCCGAACGGCTGTACTCGTACCCACCCCGAAGGCCGCCGACACCGTCCTGCTTGTAGGTCGAGACCTGGTAGATCGCCGGCACCACGGCCCCGGTCATGGCGTCCGGTTCCTGCCCCGCGTGAATCGCGCGAGTGTTGAATCCAGCCTCGTAGCCGGGGTCGTGTGGGTTTGCGGAGATCATGGCCTCAAGGCTATCCCCCGCGCGCCGAGCCCCCGGTCACCGTCAGTGGTCGACGACGGGTCCGCCGACGATCAGCTTGGGCAGGAGGACGTGCACGATCGGCCCGATGGTCAGAACGAAGATCACCGTCCCGACGTTGAGGTTGCCGCCCAACAGGAAGCCCGCGACCACGACCGACAGCTCG
>JAYSQH010000428.1:0-5011 GCA_043721655.1 Phycicoccus sp.
TCTTGCCGTCCTCGTTGAAAGACAACGCTTTTGGCCATGTCGCGCGGGTGGTTGACCAGGCCACGCTGAGCCTTCCCGTCGACCCCGGCTGGCGTTCGCGTGGCGGTCGGGATGGCATCCACTCCAGACCGATGGGGTACCTGCTGGCCGAGATGCAGCACATTGCACGGTCACACCCGGGCGCCAGGTGGTGACCGCCACGGTGGACCTGCGAGAGGTCATCGCCTCGATCCCCGACCCCGAGGTGCCTGTGATCAGCATCGAGGATCTGGGCATTCTGCGTGAGGTTCTGGTTGATGAGCGGGCACGGACGGTGACCGTGATGATCACCCCCACGTACTCCGGGTGCCCGGCCATGGAGGCTATCCGTCAGCACATCGAGCACGTCGCCCGCCGCGAGGGCTACGTCGCGACGGTGCAGACCCGGCTCAGCCCTGCGTGGACAACCGACTGGATGTCCGAGGCAGGGCGAGACAAACTGCGCCAGTTCGGAATCGCCCCTCCCGGTCAACGAGCCGACCACGAACCCGTCGCGGGTTCGCAGCCGGTCGCCGTCGGTCTCACGGTCCGGCGCGTCACCTGCCCGCTCTGCGGTTCGCCTGACACAGAAGAGATCTCGCGGTTCGGGTCGACCGCGTGCAAGGCGCTGCGTCGGTGCAACCAATGTCGTGAGCCCTTCGATGAGTTCAAAACCATCTGATGGCTTCGTTGATCACCACGCCGGCCCGGCGCCGGGCGAGGTTCCACACCCTGACCGTCACCGACGTCGAGCGACTCACCGACGACGCGGTCGCCGTCTCCTTCGCCATTCCGGACGACCTGGCTGACGAGTTCGTGTTTGAGCCGGGGCAACACCTCACGCTGAGAGCGACCATCCGCGACCAGGACGTCCGGCGGTCCTACTCGATCTGCCTGTCGCGCCCGGATGCCTTGCAGCGTAAGGAAGTTCGTATCGCCGCTGCTCGCGTCGCCGGTGGCCTGATGTCCAACTGGGTCAACGACAGTGTCGTCGCCGGCGACAAGATCGAGGTGATGACCCCGCTGGGGGGATTCACCAGCGCCACGCAGCCGGACGCCATACGGCACCACGTTGCGATCTGCGCGGGGTCGGGCATCACTCCCGTGATGTCCCTGCTCACGACCGCCCTGGCCGAGGAGCCCACGTCACGCGCGACGCTGATTTTCGGCAACCGGCGGACGACCTCGATCATGTTCCTGGAGGAGCTCGAGGACCTGAAGAACCGATATCCGGACCGGTTCCACCTGATCAACGTCCTCTCCCGCGAGGCTCAGGATGTCGAGCTCTTCAGCGGGCGCATCGACCGCGAGCGGTTGGAGCGCATCCTCGACGCCATCGTGCCGGTGTCCACCGATAGCGAGTGGTACCTGTGCGGTCCGTTCGGCCTCGTGGAGACTGCCCAGGGTCTCCTGGCCGACGTGGGGGTCGATCCTCATCACGTCCACCACGAGGTGTTCCACGTCGACGACTCCGGTGCGCCGGTGACGACGGTTCGGCCGGTCGTGAGGGCGCCGGGCGAGCCCCCTGAGGCTGTTGTCACCGTGAACCTGGACGGCCGCACGACCGTGATCGAGATGCCGACCCGTGACGAGAGCATCCTTGCTGCGACGCTGCGCGCCCGGCCGGATGCGCCGTTCAGCTGCACCGGAGGGGTGTGTGGCACCTGCCGTGCCCGCCTCGTCGAGGGGGAGGTCCGGATGGACCGCAACTTCGCCCTCGAGCCCGAGGAGGTGGCTGCAGGAATTGTGCTGGCCTGCCAGTCCCACCCGGTCACAGCCACAGTCGCGCTTGACTACGACGCCTGAGCCGCAGGGAGACAGGCTCAGCGCTTGCGTTCGTAGGTGACGAAGGAGAAGCCGTCATGGGCCTCGCGCACTGACTCGCGCCAGTGGGCAGGATCGAACCCAGGGAAGAACGCATCGCCTTCGGGAGACATCTCGACCTCGGTCAGCATCATCGTGTCTGCGAACGGCATGGCCTGTCGATAGACCTCGGCGCCGCCGACGACGAACACATCGGTGGGTCCGGCCAGCGCGAGAGCCTCGGCCAGCGAATGGGCGACCTCGACGCTCGGGGCGTGCCAGCCCTGCTGACGGGTCATCACGATCGTTCGGCGACCCGGTAGCGGCCGGCCGATCGAGTCGTAGGTCTTGCGCCCCATCACCAGGGTGTGACCCATCGTGGTCGCCTTGAAATGTGCCAGGTCCTCGGGAAGGTGCCAGGGCATCTCCCCGCCACTCCCAACCACGAGATTGGCGCCCACAGCGGCGAGCACGGTGATCGTCATACGGCGATCGGCGCACTGATGCCGGGGTGCGGGTCGTAGCCGATCAGCTCGAAGTCGGTCTCGACGAAGTCGTCGATTCCCTTGCGGTCAGGGTTGATCCGCAGCTGGGGGAGTGCACGGGGCTCTCGCGTCAGCTGCAGCCGGGCCTGGTCGAGGTGGTTGACGTAGAGGTGCGCATCGCCGAGGGTGTGGACGAACTCGCCCGGCTCGAGCTCGCAGACCTGCGCGACCATCATCGTCAGCAACGCGTACGAGGCGATGTTGAAGGGCACGCCGAGGAAGACGTCAGCCGAGCGTTGGTAGAGCTGGCAGGACAGCCGGCCATTGGCCACATAGAACTGGAACATCGTGTGGCAGGGCGGCAGGGCCATGTTTTCGATGTCGGCGACGTTCCAGGCGCTGACGATGTGCCGGCGTGAGTCGGGGTTCGTGCGGATCGACTCGATCACCGTGGCGATCTGGTCCACCGAACGGCCGTCGGGGGTCGGCCAGGAGCGCCACTGATGCCCGTAGACGGGTCCGAGCTCACCGTTCTCGTCAGCCCATTCGTCCCAGATCTTCACGCCGCGCTCCTGCAGCCAGCGGACGTTGGTGTCGCCGCGCAGGAACCAGATCAGCTCGCCGACAACCGACTTCATGTGCAGCCGTTTGGTGGTCAGAGCGGGAAAACCTTGCGCGAGGTCGAAGCGCATCTGGTGTCCGAAGACGCTCAGCGTGCCGGTGCCAGTGCGGTCGCCTTTGGTGGTCCCGTCCTCCAGGACGTGGCTGAGAAGGTCCAGATACTGGCGCACGACTGAAACGTAGCACCGAGAGGAATGGCAAGGATTGTTCTCGGACATGACGGTCGGGGCGATATCGTGGCCCCATGTCCAGTACGCCCGTCTTTGGCCGAGTCTTCACGGCAATGGTCAGCCCGATGAGGCCCGACGGGTCTCTGGACCTGACCGGCACCGCCGAGCTTGCCGTGCATCTGATGGACAACGGACACGACGGTCTGGTCGTCAACGGGACCACCGGAGAGTCGCCCACCACGACCGACGCCGAGAAGATCGACCTCATCCGCGTTGTCGTCGAGGCCGTCGGTCATCGCGCCCGGATCATCGCGGGCGTCGGTAGCAACAACACCGCACACTCGGTCGAGAGCGCCCTGGCGGCAGCGAAGGCCGGCGCACAAGGCCTGCTGGTCGTGACGCCGTACTACAACAAGCCACCGCAGGAGGGGGTCCTCGCCCACTTCACCACCGTGGCCGACGCAACCGACCTGCCGGTGATGGTCTACGACATACCGGGCCGGACGGGAACACCGATCCACACCCAGACGTTGCTGCGAATGGCCGAGCACCCTCGTATCGTCGCCGTCAAGGATGCCAAGGGCGACCTTTTCGCCGCCAGCGAGGTCATGGCCCAGACTGATCTCCAGTGGTACTCCGGCGATGACGCCCTCAACCTTGCGCACCTCACCCAGGGCGCAGTCGGGATCGTCAGCGTTGTCGGTCACCTGGCCAGCAAGCAGTACGCAGAGATGATCGCCGCCGTCGGCCAGGGCAACCTCGCGCGGGCAATCGAGATCCATCGGCAGCTGATCCCCGTGGTCAACGCCGTCATGCACATCACCCAGGGCGCGATCACCGTCAAGGCCGCACTGCACGATCGGGGAGTCATCTCCTCGGACACCGTGCGTCTGCCGTTGGTCCCCGCCACCATCGACCAGCTCGCCCAACTGCGAGAGGGTCTCCAGAAGTCAGGACTGAATTGAGCCATCCCCATCCCGAGCTGACCACCCCGCCCAAGCTGGCGAAGAACGCCGTGCGCGTCATCGCCCTCGGCGGTCTGGGCGAGGTCGGCCGCAACATGACGGTGATCGAGCACGCAGGACGGCTGTTGATCGTCGACTGCGGAGTGCTTTTCCCCGAGGACCACCACCCCGGCATCGACCTGATCCTGCCGGACTTCGAGTACATCGCGCAGCGGCTCGACGACGTCGAGGCGATCGTGCTCACCCACGGTCACGAGGACCACATCGGGGCGATCCCCTACCTCCTGCGCCTGAAGGCCGACATTCCGCTGATCGGCTCGACCCTGACCCTGGCCATGATCGAGGCCAAGCTCAAGGAACACCGGATCAAGCCCTACACGCTCACTGTCGTTGAGGGTCAACGCGAGAAGCTCGGGGTTTTCGACTGCGAGTTCGCGGCGGTCAACCACTCGATCCCCGATGCGCTCGCGGTCTTCATCCGCACCCCTGGCGGCACGATCCTGCACACCGGCGACTTCAAGATGGACCAGCTGCCGTTGGACGGTCGGATCACAGACCTGCGGGCCTTCGCCCGGTTCGGCGAGGAGGGCGTGGACCTGTTCATGACCGACTCGACCAACGCCGAGGTGCCCGGCTTCACGACCTCCGAGCGCGAGATCACCCCGGCCATCGAGGCCGTATTCCGCAACGCGCGCCGCCGGGTCATCGTCGCCTGCTTCTCCTCGCACGTTCACCGCGTACAGCAGGTGCTCGACGCGGCCCACGACAGCGGCCGCAAGGTGGCCATGGTCGGTCGCTCGATGCTCCGCAACATGGGTATCGCCGAGGATCTGGGCTACCTGAAGGTGCCGCCGGGCGTCCTGGTCGACCTCAAGAAGCTCACCGACTATCCGGACGACAAGATCGTCCTGATCTGCACCGGCTCCCAGGGTGAGCCGATGGCTGCGCT
>JAYSQH010000429.1:0-15142 GCA_043721655.1 Phycicoccus sp.
TCGGTTGGGGTCAGGCCAGTACCGCCGGTGGTCACCACCAACGACGCGCCCGCGGAGATAGCGGCGCGCAGGGCCACCTCGACGTCGGGACCGTCGGCAACCACCACGACGTCGCCGACCTCGACACCCCAGCCCCGCAGCGTGTCGACGATGACTGGCCCCGAGCGATCCGGATAGACCCCAGCAGCAGCGCGGGTCGAGCAGGTGATCACCACCGCTGAATGGGCCGCCAGAACAGATGACAGGTCTTCTTTATCAGCACTGTCCTGGCCGGTCACGGCTCGACCCAGTCCCCGGACCTGCCGCCGGACTTGGCGGTCACGTGCACGTCAGTGATCCGGGCATGTTTGTCGACCGCCTTGACCATGTCGATCAGCGCCAACGCCCCCACCGCCACAGCGGTGAGCGCCTCCATCTCGACGCCCGTCCGGTCGGCCGTCCGAACAGTCGCCGTCAGGTCGACGCCGTCATCGACCACCACGAGGTCCACCTCGACCCCGTGAACGCCGATCGGGTGAGCGAGCGGGATCAGATCGGGGGTGCGCTTTGCCGCCTGGATCGCGGCGATGCGGGCGACCGACAACGCGTCGCCCTTGGGCACGGCGCCCCCTCGCAGTGCAGCCACAGCCGCAGCCGAGAGCAGGACCCGACCGACTGCTGTGGCCGAGCGGACCGTGACGTCCTTGGCCGAGACATCAACCATGTGCGCCGACCCGTCAGCGCGAACATGCGTCAGGTGCGGCTCGTTCATGACGCCTCCACGATCGGTCCCAGCGGGTGACAGCGCACCTTATCGCCGGCCCGTACGGACGTCACCTGAGCCGGTATCACGGCCAGTGCGTTCGCGATCGACAGTGAGCCGAGTGCATGCGAACCTTGCAGACCCGCGATGGAAACCGTGTAACCAGAATCGTTGTGGGACAATACAACTCGAGCAAACTGCACCTTGCCCGCCGGTGCGGTCCAGCCATCCGTGGCCACCGCTGTCACCAGCGATGTCTCGTGCCGCGCACGACCTGCCATCAGGCGCAGCGCCGGCGCCACGAACACCTCGAAGGAGACCATCGCGCTGACCGGGTTGCCCGGGAGGGTGAACACCGGGACATCGTCATCACCCAGGAGGCCGAAACCCTGCGGCATGCCGGGCTGCATGGCCACCTTGTCGAATCGCATCGTCCCCACTCGTGAGAGGACCTCTTTGACGGTGTCATAGGCCCCCATGCTGACTCCCCCCGTGGTGATGACGGCGTCGGCCCGCAACAGCTGGCTCTCGATCGTGGACAGGAACGTGCGCGCGTCATCGCGCACGCACCCGATTCGGAACGGGATGCAGTCAAGGCCTCGCACGGCTGCCGTCAGCATCAGTCCGTTGCTGTCCACGACCTGACCGAACGCCGGAAGGGTGCCCGCCTCGATCAGCTCGTCGCCGGTCGAGATGACCACCACCCGGGGTTTGGGGGTCACCTGGACCCGGCCGGTGCCGACCGCGGCCAGCAGGGCGATCTGGCGAGGTCCCAGACGGGTGCCATCACGCATCACCAGGTCACCAGCCGCAACGTCTTCGCCCGCCTGACGCACGTGGTGGCCGACGGACACCGGCGCCGACAGGATGACCCTGGCGAGGCCGCCGTCGGTGAGCTCGACCGGCACGACAGCATCGGCGCCGCGAGGCATCGGGGCGCCGGTCATGATCCGCATGCTCTGGCCCGGAGCCAGGCTCAGCGCCTGGGTGTTGCCGGCAGCGATGTCATGGACGACGGGGAGAGTGACTGGTGCCTGCTCGCTGGCCGGCTCGAGATCAGCCGCGTGAACGGCATACCCGTCCATCGCAGAGTTCGTGAAACCCGGCAGGGGGACCTCGCTGGTCACGTCCTCGGCCAGGACACACCCCTGGGCGTCGAGCAGGTTGAGACCGATCGACGGCAGCCGACGCACGGTGCCCACGATGCGCGAGAAGTGCTCTTCGACGGTGATCACAAGGTGGTGTCGTCCTTCTTTGCCACGAACCCGGACAGCCACGAGGAGAAGTCCGAGCCAAGCTCCTGATGGCCGACAGCCAGCCGGACCACCGCCTTGAGATAGTCGAGCCGGTCGCCGGTGTCATAGCGACGGCCACGGAAGATGACGCCGTGCACGCCTCCCCCGGCCTCGGATGACGCCGCCCGTTCCTGCAACGCATCGGTCAGCTGGATCTCGTTGCCACTGCCGGGCGGGGTCTTGGCCAGGGTCGCGAAGATGGACGGGTCCAGGATGTAGCGTCCGATGACCGCAAGGTTGCTCGGAGCATCAGCGGGCCGGGGCTTCTCGACCAGCCCCGTGACACGAACCAGGGATCCGTCGCCCCCGTCCGCCGAGGCCGGTTCGACAGCCGCGCACCCGTACAGATGAACGGACTCGGGCGGCACCTCCATCAGAGCGATCACGCTGCCACCCCTCGCCTGCCGCACCGCGATCATCGCCTCGAGAAGGTGGTCCCGCTCGTCGATCAGGTCATCACCAAGCAGGACCGCGAACGGCTGGTTGCCGACGTGGTCCGCAGCGCAGAGGACGGCGTGGCCCAGACCCAGCGGCTCGCCCTGGCGCACGTAGTGGACGTTGCCGAGGTCGCTGGACTTGCGCACACGAGCAAGGCGCACCTCGTCGCCCTTGGCCTCCAGCGCCCGCTCAAGCTCCCAATGACGGTCGAAGTGATCCTCCAGCGCGGCCTTGTTGCGCCCGGTCACCATCAGGACATCGCGTAGCCCAGCCCGGGTGGCCTCCTCGACGACGTACTGGATGGCCGGCTTGTCGACGACCGGCAACATCTCTTTCGGCGTCGCCTTGGTGGCAGGCAGGAAGCGGGTGCCGAGGCCGGCCGCCGGGATCACGGCCTTGGTCAGGGTGCCTCGTGAGGGCAAAGCCGGGGCAGGTTGCTCGGTCGAGGTCATGGCCCCGACATTAGTCGGACAGGCGCTCGCTTCGTGAGACCTGGTCGCGTCCCAGAATCTTGGCGTGGGCCACCGCGTCATCCGCAGCCCGCAACAGCTCGGTTGACGTCCCGACCTGCTGCGGCCAGGTAGCCACGCCGATACTGACGCGAACCACGATCGACGTCTCGCCCACCACGAACGGCTGGTCACGCACGGCGCGCCAGACCTTTTCAGCCGCCGCGACCGCCGATTCGGGGTCGAGCTCCGGACAGACAACCGCGAACTCCTCACCGCCGTACCGGGCCACACGGTCGACCGTCCGGACGCTCGCGGCGATCCGCGCGGCGACGCCTGCCAGGACCTGGTCCCCCGCCGTATGTCCGTGCTGGGTGTTGACGTCCCGGAAGTGGTCGATGTCGACGATCAGCAGCGAACAGCACCGGTCGAAATACTTGGCGCGGTCGACCTCGGCTGCGAGTGTCGTCGTGAGCATCCGCAGGTTGCCGACGCCGGTCAGGGGGTCGAAGACCGAGAGTCGTTGCGCCTGCCGGTGCAGCAGAGCGTTGTCCATCGCGACGCCGGCCGGGCCGGTGATGGCCACGAGCGATGCCCCGCTCTCCGTGTCGTATGCCGATGAGCCGGGTCTGCGTTCGACCACGAGCGCCCCCAGCCTGTCGCTGCCTCGCTGGAGCGGCGCGCACAGAACCGGCCCGCCCAGAGACGCCGACCGATCCTGTCCTTCCATCCAAGCGGGTAGCCCGGTGGACACGACCCGGCCCATCAGGGTGCCCTCCATGGGGACCCGACCGGCGGACGAACGCAGGGACTCCGGCGGCCAGGCAACCCGAGCGACCATGGAGCTTCCCTCGACCAGCCAGGCCGTAGCCCGGACGCTCTCGGTGGTCGAGGCCGAGATGGCGCACACGGTGGCCAACAGCCCATCGAGGTCATGGGTGCGCTGTAGCGCATCGCCGAGCCGTTGGACATTGTCGGTGAGCAGGTCGCGGCTGTGCTTGATCTCCATCAACCGCTGCTCGAGTTCTCCTGCCATGTGGTTGAAGCTCTGTGCCAGCCGACCGACCTCGTCGGTTCGCACGACCGGCAAGCGCACCGACAGGTCCCCTCGGGCCGCCTGCTCGGCGGCGAGAGTCACGGCCACCACCGGCATGGTCAGCTGACGGGACAGCCACCACACCACCGACGCACCCAGCGCAAACGCAAGACCCAGCAACGTGAACAGCAACCAGGGAGCGGCTACTCCGTCAGTAGGTGGAGCGATGGCGATGACCAGGCAGGGGTGCCCGGCGCCGGCGGCGGCAACCTCCACAGGGCTGTCCTTCAGACCCTCACGGCCTCCACCGAGCCTCAATCGTGCGAGCGTCCTCAGCTCACGGTCGAGCGGACCCGGCGAGGTCGATGCGGTGGTGCCATCGGGGCAGGCGACGGCAATGTCGAGGTCCGCGCCTGCTCCGATTTCCTTGAGCCAGCCGACCAGCCGACCGCTGTCGAGCGGCGTGGCAACCACGGCAGTCACTGACGAAGCCGACCCAGCCTTGCCGTTTGGGAGAGGCGCAGACACGGTCACCCAGTCCTTCAGGAAAGGCGAAGACGTTGAAAGAGCTGCGACCCGCGGCGCCATCGCCGTCGTCGTTACCGGGGCCGAACACCCTTTGCCCGGGCCAACATCCAGCGTGATGCCACCAGGCACCGACGTCGAGTGCGCCACATTGACCTGGTCCCGGCTGATCGAGCCGTACCCGGGTCGGCGTTCCAGCCCGCGCTGCAGCGCCGTCTCTGCCGGCTCGCCCTTGACCACGGCCAGAACCATCAGCCTGGCCGAGTCGCCGGCCCCGACGCAGGCCTGAACCTGCAAGGAGGCGACCGCCCCGGCGACCACACGCAGCCGCGCGGCGCTCTGATCACGCAGCTGGTCGGGGACCGCGACGGCAAGAACGAGCGCAGTGCCGACCAACAACGGCATCAGGACGACACCGAGGATGAGCGCCAGACGGATTCGCACCGACAACGGGTCCACCCTCCAGACGTATTGCCTCGATAGTGACACGCGGGCCGTCCGCACGGTGCGACTCCCACCAAACGAACGGCAGAGGGCGAGGGTACACAATCGCCGGATGAGCGGAGCGGTCGAGTCCCCAGTCCCCCCGGACAAGCAGACGCTGAGGCGCCAGGTCCGGGCGAAGCGTCGATCCCTTGCGCCGGAACGAGATCGAGACGTCGACGCCGCCACCATCGCGACCGCCGCCGGCGACCTCCTGGACACCTTCGCGCTGCCACCCCAAGGCACCGGCGGGCACCCGGCATACGGCGGGCAGCCCTGCGTGGCGATCTATCGTTCGCTGCCCGCTGAGCCACCTACGGGGGCTCTCGCCGAGATGCTGCTGGCACGTGGCCTGAGCGTGATCGTGCCCGAGATGCTGCCCGACAAGGACCTGGACTGGCACGGGCTACGGGCCGACGGCAGCCAAGGACCGACACTCGGACTCGAGGCCATCGGAGCCGCTCGGGTCATCTTCACCCCGGCGCTCGCCATCGATCACCACGGCACCCGGCTAGGACAAGGTGGCGGCAGCTACGACCGTGCGCTGACTCGACGCCACCGCGATGCCGTCATCGTGGCGATCGTCAACGACGAGGAGTATGCCGTCCGGGCGCTCCCCCACGACGCTCACGACGTGCGCGTGAACGCCGTGATCACCCCCGGTGGAGGCCTGACGTTGATCGCCGGCGCCGGGTCAGTTGCCTGACGAGTCGGGAATCAACGTCAGCACGTCACCGCCGGCGGCTTGAACCGCCTTCTCGCCGAACGGCCACGGATAGGTTTCGTTCGCGACCCACGCATCTGCCTGGTCGACGTAGTGATCGCTATAGGGGTGGCCGGAGTTGCCGGTCTGGTTGACCCACCGTGACGCGTCGAGATCGCCCAGGTTCACAACCATCCGCATCGACGGAGCCCAGTCGACCTGATAACCCTTTCCGGCATCCCAGCCGTTGGCATCGACGATCGATGAACCACCGGGCATCTGCCACGGACCCCGGTTAAAAATTGCCCGCACGGGCGCCAGCTCAGTATCGCCGCCCAGGATCTTGTGTTCGAGCGTGAGCTGGTGCAGGCGGCCCCACTGCCACGTGACCGGGGCCTTGCCCAGCTTCTTGGTGAGGTCCAGCCTGGCTGCGACCATGGCCTGACGCAGGATCTCGTCGCGGCCCTCGGTCACACCAGTCGTCTTCCTGTTGTCCCACCAGGTGTTGCTGGGCTCTTTCAGCAGGCCGGAGACAGCCTGCATCCACTGCGACCCGCCATCGGCCTTCAAGGCGCCGAGGTCGTCGTTGAAGGTCAGCTCCAGGACGTTGCTCCACACGGCGTTGTAGAACGCGGCGGCGGGCGCCTGCGGTGACTTGCCGCCGGGCTGCGTGTAGTCCCACTTGCGCAACAGGTTCTGTGCTTCCTTGGTGAACGGGTCGTTGTCGAGGTTGACCGCCAGCAGCGACTTGACCAAGGTGGGCGCGAACTCGTTGCGGGTGTCGCCCTGGATCTGGGACATCCGTTCGGGCGAGACCTTGGGAGTCGCCGTGATCAGGTCCCGGATGCGCTCACTGCGAAAGCCGTAGTCCCATTCGGTCGTCAGGAACGGGGTCTGGCTGGCGCTTACCTGCTGGTTGGCAGCCACGATGAAACCCTCGGGCGGGTCGTATGCCGTGGGCATCTTCTCGAAGGGCACGAACCCCGTCCAGTCGTACTTCGGGTCCCACCCCGGTGCGGGCCAGTAGCCCGGCGGTGCCCCGGCCGTCGAGCTCGCCCGGATCGGCACCTGGCCGGGCGCCTGATATCCGATGTGACCCTGCGTGTCGGCATACAGCAGATTCTGCGCTGGAACCGCGAAATCCCTTGCAGCAGAACGGAACTCGGCGAAGTTCTGGGCAGTGTTGATCTTGAAGATTGCGTCAGCGGTGTGCCCGGCCAACAGCCCGGTCCAGGCAAGGGACACGGCATACGAGGCGGCCTCGGCCTTGCCCTCGACCAGGGCAGACTTGCCTGCCTGGGCCACTGACGGGATCACATCCGAGAGCAGGGGGCCGTGGACGGTCTCCCGGACGGTGATGGTGACGTCTGGGCCGCCGGCGACCTTGATGGTCTCGTTGTGCTCCTTCAACGGCAGATAGCTGTTGCCGCGGCGGTAGGTGTCCCCGTTGACCTGCTCGAGGTAGAAGTCGCTGACATCCGGGCCCAGGTTGGTGATGCCCCAGGCGATGCTCTGGTTGTGCCCGATCACGATGCCTGGCAGGCCTGCGAAGGAGAAACCGGTGACGTCAAAGGGACAGGCGGCCGAGACGCTGCGGCAGTGCAGACCGGTTTGGTACCAGATCCCGGGGATGCCGACTCCGAGGTGAGGATCGTTGGCCAGCAACGGTTTTCCGGTGGATGAACGCTGCGGGCCCACCACCCACGAGTTGGAGCCGATCCCGTTGCCACGCCCGACCATGACCGGCAGCTGGTCCAGTGCATTGGCCACCTCCGCGTAGACCGTGCGGGCCGCCGCGTCATGCACGCGGGCGTCCTGCGCGACGGCCGGAACCGCCGACGCCGCGCTCCGCGTCGAGCCGGCCGCCCCTGGTCTCCAGTCCTGGGCCGAGAGGATCGGGTGGCGGGTGTCGGTCGGGTACGGCGGAAAGATCTTGGCGAACCGGGCGGGGGTGATGCTCCCCGACAAACGAGCCCGGGTGAGCTCGTTGTCGTAGTCCCCCCGCAGGTCCCACGCCAACGCCTTGAGCCAGGCCAGCGAGTCTGCCGGCGACCACGGCTCCACCCGGTATCCGGGGTACTTCTGCCCGAGAACCGAGTACTCCAGCGCCATCTTGTCCGGGCTGCCGGCTTCTTTGATGTAGGCGTTGACCCCGTCGGCATAGGCCTGCAGGTACTGCCGGGTCGAGGCCGCGAGTGTCGGCAGCTCGGCCTCGGCCACGCGGCGCCAGCCCATAGCCCTGATCACGCGGTCGGTCTCGATGCCGTCCGGGCCGACCAGCTCGGAGAGCCGACCTGCGGTGATGTGCCGGCGCAGGTCCATCTCGAAGAATCGGTCCTGTGCGGCGACGTAGCCCTGCGCACGGAAGAGGTCCTGGGCGGTGTCGGCATAAATCTGGGGGACGCCACGGTCGTCGCGCAGCACGGTGACCTTGGCGGTCAGGCCTGAGACGGCGAGCTGGCCTGAGGTCTGCGGAAAGGACCGCCGGACGAGGTTGACGCCGATCACCCCGGCGACCACGAGGGCGACGACAACCAGGATCGCAACGGAGAGGGATACGCGACGGGCGAGTTTTGCTCGGGACACCCTGCGAGACTAGGACACATCCGAGCCTCTGCAGCGTTCACCGTCTCCGATCTCGACCTCGCTCTGCTGGTCGGGACCCTCGTGCTGTTGGTCGCCGTGGCCGCGGTGCGCCTGTCGCTGCGGTCCGGGCTGCCCTCGCTGCTGCTCTACCTCGGCATCGGCGTCGCCATCGGCCAGGCCGGTCTCGGCATCTCGTTCAACTCCGCTGAGCTGACCCAGGTCCTGGGCTACAGCGCGCTGGTCCTGATCCTGGCCGAGGGCGGGCTGACGACCTCGTGGGACGACATCCGGCGATCGGTCGCGCCCGCCGCCGTGTTGTCGACCCTGGGGGTCGTGGTCTCCGTCGCGGTGGTCGGCGTGGCCGCCTACTTCGTGCTCGATGTCTCGTGGACCGTTGCGTTCCTGGTCGGCGCCGTCCTGGCCTCGACCGACGCAGCCGCCGTGTTCTCGGTGCTGCGCCGGGTCCCGCTTCCACGCAGGCTCGGCGGCCTGCTCGAGGCCGAGTCCGGGTTCAACGATGCTCCCGTCGTGATCCTCGTGCTGGCACTCGCCGCCGCGTCCTCGCCCGGGCACGGTAGCCACGGCGCATGGTGGCAGCTGCTGCTCCTCGCCGGTGCCGAGCTCGCCGGCGGTGCCGCCGTCGGACTGCTGATCGGGTATGCCGGCGGCCACCTGATGCGCCGGATCGGGTCGTCCTCGTCGGGCCTGTTCTCGATCGGCGTCGTGGCCCTGACCGTGCTGGCCTACGCCGCCGGTTCGCTGGTACACGCGAGCGGCTTCCTTGCGGCATACCTGTCCGCTCTTGTGCTGGGGAACATGCGGTTGCCGCACCGGGCAGCGGTCAGGGGGTTCGCGCAGGGGCTGGGCTGGCTGGCCCAGATCGGGCTGTTCGTCCTGTTGGGCCTCTTGGCCTCCCCCGCCAGCCTCGCGGCCCACATCGTTCCGGCCATCTTGATCGGCCTCGTGCTGCTCCTGGTGGCCAGGCCACTGTCGGTGATGCTGTCGTTGACACCGTTCAGGGTGCCGTGGCGCGACCAGGCATTCCTGTCCTGGGCGGGGTTGCGTGGCGGCGTGCCGGTCGTGCTGGCCACGGTGCCGATGACCGCCGAGACCCCTGACGTCGGGTGGCTCTTCGACCTCGTCTTCGTCCTGGTCGTGATCTTCACACTGGTCCAGGGCCCGACCCTGCCCTGGGTGGCGCGCAAGCTCGGCGTCACGGACACCGACCGCGCGCTCGACCTCCAGGTCGAGTCAACGCCGCTGGACGAGCTCGGCGCGGACGTCGTGCAGGTGACCGTCGGCCCTGCATCCCGGCTGCACGGCGTCGAGGTGTTCGAGCTTCGCCTGCCCCCTGGTGCCAACGTGACCATGGTTGTCCGGGGTGGCAAGGGGTTCGTACCGTCACCGAACACCGCCCTGCGCCACGGTGACCAGATGTTGATCGTCGCGACCGCCGAGTCCCGGCTCGACGCCGAGAACCGTGTGCGTCAGATCAGCCAGGCGGGCCGGCTGGCTGGGTGGGCCAACGCCGCCGACTGAACAGGGACTTTCTCAGCAGTGCCTGCCGTTACACTTGGCAGTCAGACCCTGAGAGTGCCAACAGGAGGAACCGTGCCCACGTACGCCTATGCGTGCACTGCGTGCGAACACCGCTTTGAGATCGTCCAGTCCTTTGTCGACGACTCACTGACCGAATGCCCCGAGTGCGCCGGTCGTCTGCGCAAGCTGTTCAACGCGGTCGGCGTCGTGTTCAAGGGCTCGGGGTTCTACCGCACGGACTCTCGCAACGAGACGCGCAGGGTCTCCGCGGGTGGCTCATCCTCTGCCTCATCCTCTGGCTCCCCTTCGACGTCCGCTGACTCATCGAAGACCAGCACCACGAAGACAGCATCGAAGTCCGAGAGCTCAAACACTTCCTCCAAGACGGCCTCGGCGTCCGAGGGCTCGGCAGCCTGAGACTGCCGCCTCAGCGCGACCTTCTCCACATCCGTCCGAACCTCCACCACACCGTGAACAGGCGTCGTGGACGCTGCGTCCCCTGGCCGGTCCGCGGTTAGTCTCGGCCTATGACAGTCAGCACAGAAACCTCCGCCACGACCACGGCTCGCGCGGAGATCGGCGTCATCGGCGGCTCGGGGTTCTACACGTTCCTCACTGACACCGAGCGCGTCAGTGTCAGCACCCCGTTCGGTGAGCCCAGCGACGACCTGCTGATCGGCGAGGTCGAAGGCCGACGCGTGGCCTTCCTCGCCCGGCACGGGCAGGGCCATCGCTTCCCCCCACACCGAGTCAACTACCGCGCCAACCTCTGGGCCTTGCGCTCGGTCGGTGTTCGACAGGTGCTCGCCCCCTGCGCCGTCGGTTCCCTGAAGCCAGAACACGGACCGGGCACCATCGTCGTGCCCGACCAGGTCGTCGACCGGACGTGGGGTCGCGAACACACGATCTACGACGGTGTCGGCCGTGTGGTGCACGTCGCGTTCGCCGACCCCTACTGCCCTCGGGGTCGCGAGGCCGCTACCCAAGCCGCCCGCGCGGCCGGCAAGAACGTGGTTGACGCCGGCACGCTGGTGGTCATCAACGGTCCGCGGTTCTCATCGCGCGCCGAGTCGCTATGGCACCAGCAAGCCGGGTGGACCGTCGTTGGCATGACCGGTATGCCGGAAGCCTCCATCGCGCGCGAGCTCGCCATGTGCTTCACCACGGTCGCCCTGGTCACCGACCACGACGCCGGCGTCGACGGCGGCGAAGCCGTGACCCACGACGAGGTGCTCAAGGTGTTTGCGCGCAGTATCGACTCGATGAAGGCAGTCATGAAGGCGACGATCGTCGCCCTGCCCACCACCGACGATGACGCCACGGCGACCTGTTCGTGCCGCCGGTCGCTCGATGGCCTGAAGCTGCCCATCACCCTGCCAACATGAGGCTCGGCCCGAGGAACACGCCGGGCAGTGACAGTTCCCTGGGCAGTAATGCTGCGCGTGGCGCGGATCGGGCTGGGGTCAAACACTTCCTGCCCTCTGGCCTGGTCGGTCCCGGCCGCCGACAGGCTTGGCAACGCACCCGCCTGCGTCGAGTTGTGACAGCCGGACTTGTCGCGACCGCTGTCTGGCTGGCGATGAGCTCGTTTCTTCCGCAACCCATTCCGAGGGGGGTTCCGGTCGTCGTCGTCGCCCAAGACCTGATGCCGGGGCACGTGCTGACACCTGGCGACCTCACCGTGGCGGACTGGCCCGCGGACCTGAGACCGACGGGCACCGTCACAGACCCAACAGGGCTGATGGGCAAAGCATTGGGTGCCGGGATGGCGCGAGGCGAGCCGGTCACGCCAGCTCGGGTTCGGGGCCCGGGGTTGTTGACAGGGGCGCGCCCCGGACTGGTGGCAGCTCACGTCCGGCTGGCCGACCCGGCCATGGCGGCGATGACTTCGGCCGGCGACATCGTGGATCTCATCAGCTCATCAGGCCTGATGGTGGCCGCGCGGGTTGTGGTGCTGGCGGTGGACGCTGGCGCAGCGGAGGGCGGCGGCTGGTCGGCCACTTCGGGCTCCGGGCCACCTGGCGGCGTGGTGGTGGCTGTCTCGAGCGACGAGGCCATGCGGTTGGCCAAGGCCGACCCTTCAGGGCTGTCCGATGTCGCCTTCAGCCTGGTCATCCGGGCGCCCAGCATCTGAATAAGCTACCCACAGTCATTTGTCGCCACCGCCCACACTTCACTACCGTGTTCGCGTAGTCCCCCAATCTGAAGAGGAACCACGCTCATGCTCAAGGGTTTCAAGGATTTCCTGATGCGAGGCAACGTCGTTGACCTCGCTGTCGCCGTCGTCATCGGTACAGCCTTCGGCGCCGTGGTCAAGGCGTTCGTCGACGTCATCATGTCGCTCATCGGCAAGATCGGCGGCCAACCCAACTTCGACAAGATCAAACCTGGTGGTGTGCCGTTGGGTGCGTTCATCTCGGCCCTCGTGACGTTCCTCATCGTGGCCGCGGCCATCTACTTCGTGGTGGTCATGCCGCTCAACAAGCTCGCCGAGCGCCGCGCCAGGGGCATGGAGCCCGAGACCAAGGCTCCGAGCGAAGAGGTAGCCCTACTCACCGAGATCCGCGACTCCCTGCGGGCTCGCAGCTAGCTCAGGACTGCGACCCGCAGGCGGATGCACACCGACTCGCCGGGTACCGTAGTCTCCGGTGCCATGTCGCCCGCAGACGAGGGCGAGATGGCGTCCGCCGGTATTCGCCCGAACTCGAAGGCAAGTTCCCGGTGCCCAACGCCGGACCCGTCCGGTCAACCGTCCGAACCCTGAGGTGGTCCTGATGTCCCTGGCTCTACCCACACCGATGCCGCTCGTGCTCGCCGACCTGTGGTCGCGCACCAGAGCGGCCGACGCGGTGACGGTCGTGTCCGCTGCCGCCTTCACCACGGTCTCCGCCCAGATCGCCATTCCCGTGCCCGGCTCCCCCGTCCCGGTGACCGGCCAGACCCTGGCAGTGCTGCTCACCGCAGCCGCGCTCGGCCCACTGCGCGGTGCACTGGGGCAGCTTCTCTATGTGCTGGCTGCCCTCGTGGGACTGCCGGTCCTCGCCCAGGGCGCCGGCGGCGCCGAGGCGGTCTTCGGTGCCACCGCCGGCTATCTGCTGGGCTTCATCGTGGCCGGCTACCTCGTCGGGCGCCTGGCGAAGGGCGGCTGGAGCCGCACGCCGGTCCGCGTCTTCGCCTCGTACGCCCTGGGGACACTGGTCATCTATGCGTTCGGAGCCACGGTGCTCGCCTTTGTCACCGGGCACGACCTGGTCTGGTCGTTCCAGAAGGGCGTGCTGCCCTTCCTGCTCGGCGACGCGATGAAGGCGTTGCTGGCCGCTGGACTGCTGCCGCTGGCATGGGCTGCCGTACGCCGGCTCAGCAGCTCGAAGAGCTGACGAAAGGACTCGCGGGGCTCTAGCCCCAGTGCGGCGGGCGCTGCTCCTGCAGCCACTGATCGTGTGAGCCCTCGTTGGGTCGTTCGCCCCAACCGGCATCAGTGTCGTCACGGGTCTGTTCCGGTTTGGATCCGCCGGAGCCCAGGTGGGGCGCAGCGTCGGAAGTCTCGGAGTCGGCAGGCCCATGGACGGCGGTCTGGGAGTCGGGCGATCGGCTGCCATCGACGTCCGGAATCGTCGCCGAGGCCGCCTGCACGGCGGCGGTGACCCGAGCCACGTCACGTAGCGGGTCCCGAAACAGGTCGGTGCTCCAGACCCTGACATGCTCCCAGCCGAGGCGGCGTAACTGCTCGATCCGCAACCGGTCACGATCGCGAGTGCTCGTCATCGCGGCATAGCGCAGGCCGTCAGTCTCGACCGCCACCAGCACCCGACCAACCCGGTGCGGATCCTCGACCGCCAGGTCGATGCGCTCGGTCGACGTCCCATATCCGGCATGCACCACCAGGCCCCGGGCTCGCAGCCTGGACGCCAGATCGGCGAGCAGGGGATCACGCACAGCCGCGGCCGCTTCATCCTGACGCGGCACCGGCCGCGAGCCGCCTTGTGCGGCATACACGAGGAAGTCCCGCAGCATGGTTGCGCCACGCGCCTTGAGCCGCGTCGGGTCGAGATCAGCGGCGGTGAACGAGGAGACCACCGTCATCCGGCGCCGAGCCCGGGTGATCGCGACGTTGAGCCGGCGCTCGCCGCCTTCGAGGTTGAGCGGTCCGAAGCGATGCAGCACCCGGCCGTGGGGCGTCTTGCCATAGCCGATAGAGAGGATGATCGCATCACGCTCGTCGCCCTGAACCCGCTCGAGGTTCTTGACGAAAAAGCGCTCGGCGCCCTCCTCGTCGAAGAAGTCACCCACGCCCTGCGCGTCGATCAGGGCAGAGCGCAGTGCGTCCTCGATTCGGGTCGCGTGCTTGATGCCGAGGGCGATGACACCGAGAGACTCCGTCTGGCGCGATCGAGCGTGAGCCAGAACCAGGCTGACGACGCGGTCAACCTCAGCCTGGGTCGACTCGATCGCCTCTTGGCCAGGCTGGACCGGGGCGGACCCGTCCACGACCTCGAGACGGACGACCGCCTCGTCGCCGGTGCCGGGGAAAGTCACCAGTGCCCCGTCATACATCTCGGCATTGGCAAAGGCGACCAGCCGCTCGTCCAGCGACCGGTAGTGCCAGGACAGCCGACGCACCGGCAACGCGGCCGAGAGGACATCGAGGATCGACTCGAACCCCTCGGTCAATGAGTCGTCGGCGAAGGTCCCTGTGTCACTAGCAGCGTCCTCGTCGGTCGCTGCCGTGAAGAAGCTCGTCGGGGGCAGCTGCCGCTCATCGCCGGCCACGACCACCTGGGTGGCGCGCGAGATGGCCGAGACCGCCTGAGCCGGCGGGATCTGCGACGCCTCGTCGAAGATCACGACGTCGAACCAGCGACCCGCCGGCAGGATCGACGCGACCAGCAACGGGCTCATCGCCCAGCAGGGCTTGATCGCGGTGAGGGTGTCGCCGGCTCGGGGCAGGAGATCGCGCAAGGCCTGGTGTCGCCGGGACTTGCCCGCCTCGGCACGCACGAGCGCCTCCTGCTCGGGGTGCTCGGCCAGGACCTCGCGCAGCCGACGCCCGACAGCGGCACGAACCCGGTCAACGGTTCCGGCCAGATGCGCGTGGTCGGCCTCGATGTACTCACTTCCGATCTGACGCAGGAAATCGCCGTCGTGGGCGCCATAGGCAATGTCGCGCACGCTGATGTCGTCAAGCAACGAGGTCCACCAGACGAAATCCATCTCGGCAGCCACGTCGACTACCGCGACACCTCGACCGGCCAGATCGTCGACCAGGGGCCCGAGCCCGGACTGACGCAGATCATCGATCACCGAGACAACGCGTGGCAGCACGGCAAGTCGATCGCGTCGTCGGGC
>JAYSQH010000430.1:0-4593 GCA_043721655.1 Phycicoccus sp.
GTGTCCGGCGGGGTCGGTCGTGGTCAGGTGCACGTGGTGGCCCCGCCCGACGAGCGCGACAGCGATGGCCGCGGCGATGGTGGTCTTGCCGACGCCCCCCTTGCCCATACACATGACCAACCCGTGGTCCTGGATCGCGAGGTCGTCGATCAGGTCGCCCAGTGGTGCGTCGGCGAAGGTGTCGCCGGTCCCCTCAACCGTGGGTGGCGCGGGCTCGTCGGGGGTGAAGAGGGTTGCCAGGGCATCGATGCCGACCATGTTCGTGGTCTTGAGCTCAACCTGATCCAGCGGCAGGTTCCTGAGCTCGACGGGCATGGACGCGATGGCCGTCTGCTCACGGCGGTGGATCGCGGTCGCAAGCGGGTCACTGTCGTCGGGTGGGGCGGGCAGGACCGCGTTGATGACCACGTGCTGGTGGGTCAGGCCAATCGCGGCGAGCTCGCCGTGGGTGCGGGTGATCTCGGCCAGCGCTGACTTCTGGGCGCGGGCGACCAGGACCAGCCGGGTGCGCTGGCTGTCGGCCAGGGCCGCGACCGCATCCGCGTATACGGCGCGCTGCTTGTCCAGCCCTGCCAGGGGTCCCAGACAGGAGGAGTCTCCCTTGCCCTCGTTGAGGAACTCGGTCCAGGACCCGGGAAGCTGCAGCAGCCGGATCGTATGCCCGGTCGGCGCGGTGTCGAACAGGACGTGGTCAAAGTGCCCCGTAGTGCCGCCGGCGTCGGTGAGCAGAGCGGTGAACTCGTTGAACGAGGCGATCTCGGTGGTGCATGCGCCCGACAGCTGCTCTTCGATCGAGCGGACGTCCGCGGCCGGCAACAGGTCGCGGACCGGACCGACGATACGTTCCCGGTAGGCCACAACGGCCTGGTCGGGGTCGATCTCCAGGGCCGAGAGTCCGGGGACGTCGCGAATCTCGGTGATGGTATTGCCGATGCTCATTCCGAAGACCTGCCCGACGTTCGAGGCCGGGTCGGTACTGACCAGCAGGACCTTCTTGCCCGCCTTGGCCAGGGTGAGCGCGCTCGCGCAAGCGATGGAGGTCTTGCCCACCCCGCCTTTGCCGGTGAAGAAGAGGAACCGGGGCGCGTCGTCGAGGAACTTCATGTCGGCGGCCGTTCTCAGCAGCAACCAGCGGTCTCAGAGCTGGAGCCGGAACCGGAACAGCAGCCGCCGGAGGCAGGTGCCGCCGCGGTCAGGCCGAGCATCGTCACCCCTGCCGGTGCTCGCGTTGCATCCGCCTTGGCTGATGCGCCGACGTCCGCCCACTCGGCCAACTGGGCGCGGTCGGGGTAGCCCCCGGTGATGGCGGTGACGCCGTCGACCAGGACCAGCGGCAGCCCTTTGGACCCGACCACCTGAAGGAAGCCCTTGACGGCCTCGGTCTCGGCGAAGGCCAGCGGTTCACTGGCCAGGTTGTACCGGCGCACGTCGCCCCCCTGGCTGCGGACGAAGTCCATGTCGGCGGAGAAGGTGACCAGCCCCTGGTCGACGTCCTCGCCACAGACGCCGGTCGCACAACACAGGGCGGGTTCGAATACCTGAACTTTGCTCAATGGAATGACCTCCTGAGTGGATGTTGCCCGAGTGGTTAGCGACCCGCGGGGCTCTGGTCAGGCAACAGCTCTGCCAGCAAGACCTCCACGCGGGCCCGGATCTCACCGCGGATGGTGCGTACTGCCTCGACTCCCTTGCCCGCGGGGTCTTCGAGGTCCCAGTCGAGGTAGCGCTTGCCGGAGAAGATCGGGCAGGCGTCACCGCAGCCCATGGTGATCACCACGTCGGAGGCCTGCACGGCGTCGGTGGTCAGGACCTTGGGTGTTTGCCGGGAGATGTCGATGCCCACCTCGGCCATTGCAGCGACCGCAGACGGGTTGACCTGCTCGCCCGGAATGCTCCCGGCGGAGCGCACTTCGACCTTGCCGTCGCCCAGGTGGGTCAGGAAGCCGGCCGCCATCTGGGATCGGCCGGCGTTGTGCACGCAGACGAACAGGACGCTGGGCTTGTCGGTCATACCAACACCGCGGGCACCGTCAGGCTGAGCGCGGCCGTGGTGACGTCGGTCGAGCCGAGCACCGCGGACAGCTGGGCCAGCGCCGAGGGCACCACCCGGTAGTAGACCCAGGTGCCGCGTCGTTCGCATTGAAGCAACCCGGTCTCGCGCAACACCTTGAGGTGGTGGGAGATGGTCGGCTGGCTGAGGTCGAAGCTCACGGAAAGGTCGCAGACGCATGCCTCACCGCCGGCATGGCTGGCCACCAGGCTCAGCAGCCGTAGGCGTGCCGGGTCGCCCAGGGCCTTGAACATCCGGGCCAGGTCACCTGCCCAGTCCGCGGTGAGCGGCTCGCGCACCAGAGGTGTGCAACAAGATTCGCCCGAAACCAGGGGCGGGATCTGTTTCGACATGTATCAATATTGACACTTGTCGAACCAAAGCGCCAGGCAGGGTCACCCATCCTTCCGATGAGCGGACCTACAACGACGCGCCCCACTCGTCATCTAGGCCCTACCTAGAGCGGGAGCGCGTTCTCCAAGGCCGCCGTGCCGCGCTGACCGGCGGCGCCCCCGCGACGGCGGAAAGACTCCTGGCCGAAGGCGGCCTCGACTTGCTCGGCGGGCATCGCAAGGAACGGGCCAAAGTCGCCCACCTGGGACTCGTGGGCGGCCATGGCCGCGCGCTTCGCGTCCATGGCCGCGCGTACATCCACGACGGTGGTGATCTCCGACTCCGGCAGGCCGAACTCTGAGACGTCCGGTGGTGCGGTGCCATCGGCAGCCCATTGCGGGTTGCTGGCCATCAGCCTGACCATGTGGTCGCGGTTCACCGTCGCCTCGTACACGTGGGTGACCCCGGCGAGCTCCGCGGCCCGGACCCCTACGACGTGGACCTGGACGTGGTCGGGGTGCCCGTAGTTGCCATGCGGGTCGTACACCGTCAGCACGTCGGCGCCCTCCTCGACCAGAAGCTGGGCCAGCCGCGAGGCAGCGGCCTCGACGTCCACATTGCAGAACGCGTCGGCCCGCGCGTTGTCCGGGGTGCCTGCCATGCCCGAATCCGGGTAGCCGAGCATCTCGAGTCGGTGCACGCCCAGTGCGCTGGCCGACGTCTCCAGCTCGCGGCGGCGCCGGTCGACAAGGCTCTCGCCCTCGGCCAGCAAACCCTCCGGCACCTCCCCCAGCGCTCCGTCGGTGGCAGTCACCAGCACCACGCGGTGTCCGGCATCCGCGGCGAGTCGCATCACACCACCGGTGGTGAATACCTCGTCGTCAGGGTGCGCATGGAAGCACACGAGAACGCTCGCGGCGCGCACTGGTCTGCGGCCGGCGTTCCGTCGTGTCATGGCCCGCTCTTTCCTGGTCGTTGGCGGCGGGAGACCGCCGCGCGCTCGGCGACCTCGACCAGAGACGCAGGGCGGGCACCCTGGTCCCATGCCTGCAGGTCCACGGCATACATGAGGCCGTATGCCGCAGTGTCGGGCTGCGTGCGCCACCCCTCCGTGAGCGGGCCGAGGTCGACCGAGTCGTAGCCGATCTCGTCGAGGTGCTCGCTGACGATCTCCTTCGCCTCCAGGTGGTCGCCCTCAGCCACGGCGAGCCGAGCGACAGTGGCACTGATGTTTCCGCTTCCGATGAATCCCCAGGTGGTCATGGTGACGTCAACTGCCCGGCTGGACGCAACATTCCGGTCCGGCATCGAAGGGATCCGGACAACAGCTCAGCCGGCCGCGGCACTACCTGCCCCACCTCGACGCCAGCCGGCGGCGGCGGCGTCATCGCGACCTTCGTCGCGTTCCGCGCGAGGCCGGCTGGCCCCGTCACACCCCGCTCGCCCCACCTCATCCGGGTTATGCTCCCCCCTGCCGGCATTGAACCGGCTGGCGAAACGAAGAATCGGAGAGAACATGACGCCGACAAGTCCTCCGGATGGCGAGGCCGCTTCAGCGAACATCACCAAGCGGATTCAGGAGCTGGGGGATTGGAGGGGAGAGACCCTCGCTCATGTCCGCCAGCTCATCCACGATGCCGACCCCGACATCCAGGAGGAGTGGAAATGGGTGAAGCAAACGACTCCGGGAACCCCCGTCTGGTCCCATGACGGCGGCGTCTGCACAGGGGAGTCGTACAAGCTGGTCGTGAAGCTCACCTTCTTTCGCGGAGCCTCCGTCAAAGACGCGAAGAAGCTGTTCAATTCCAGTTTGGAAGGGAAGACACGGCGTGCGATCGACCTCCGCGAAGGGGAGAAGATCGACGAGGCTGCTTTCAAGCAACTCATCCGCGCCGCGGTGGCGGCCAACTCCGCAGCGCTCGCTGAACGGGCAGCCAGGAGGTAGTAAGCCCGGCACTCAAGGAAGCGGACGATCAACCCGGTGAACCGCCTGTAGGTATTCATGGTGGCTGGCCTGGGGCTGGCACAATCTCACCATGACATTGCTGCGCGGCCTCTCGGTGCTGGTGTCCGGTGCAACTGGTGGGCTCGGTACCCCGATCAGCCGCAGACGTCGCGGAATACGGCCGCCTCGACGCTCTGGTTGTCGCCTCCGGTGTCGTCGCGTTCGGTCCGGTGGGCGACCTGCCCGACGAGGCGCTCGTTGACCT
>JAYSQH010000431.1:0-2360 GCA_043721655.1 Phycicoccus sp.
TACACGGCGACCAGCTCGTTGCCGGCGAAGCCGATCAAGCCGGCTGCGATCACCACCCACACATAGGTCACCGGTTGTGGATCGAGCAGTCGCCTGATCGACTCGTACCCGGCCAGGACCGAAGAGAGGGCGATCATGACCACGATGAAGACCCCCGCCAAGTCCTCGGCCCGCCCGTACCCGTAGGTGTATCGGCGGCTCGCGGCCCGGCGCCCCAGGATGAACGCGATCCACAATGGGATCGCGGTCAGCGCATCGGAGAAGTTGTGGATCGTGTCTGCCAGCAACGCCACCGACCCGGTCAGCACCACCACCACAGCCTGAGCGATGGCCGTGACACCCAATGCCACGAGGCTGATCTTGACCGCCCGGATCCCTTCTGCGCTGGACTCCAGGGCTGAGTCCACCGCGTCCGCCGCATCGTGACTATGTGGCTGGAACAACGACAGAACCCACCACCTCACGCCGCCGGCGTGCTCGTGGCCCCCATGGTCGTGACCGTGATCGCCGTGATCGTGCCCGTGACGGTCCTGGGCGCGCGAGCTGTTGCTCATCGGGTGCCAGCCTCCGGCCGCTCGGCCCTGGGGGCACTGACTGTCCTACCAAGCTCGACCACGCCAAACTCGCCACGGTGATGCTCCGGCACGCCCACCCCGGCGTGCTCCGCGTGGAAGATCGCATCCTCGACCAGCGCCCGCACGTGGGAGCTCTCGATCCGGTAGAACACCTGCGTTCCCGCTCGACGGGTCCGCACCAACCGGCTCATTCGCAACTTGGCCAGATGCTGCGACACCGCAGCGGCGGGCTTGCCGACCGCCTCGGCCAGCTCGTTGACCGCCAGCTCACCGTCAAGTAGCGCCCACAACAGCCCGACTCGCGTCGAATCGGCCAACATCCGGAACACCTCGACGGCCAGGTCTACCTGCTCGGCCGCCGGCTGCAACCCGGTTGGCTTCTTATCTGCATTCATACGCAGATTATTACACACAGTCCGACCGCCGTTCCGTTGACCGACCGCGAGTAGCCGTGAATACACCCGATTGGCCAACAGTTATCGCACGAGTTATCGCACGAAGCGGACCCCCTGAACCCCCACGTTGCGAACTCGGTGCATAGCGGTCGCCCATACTTCTCTGAGCACGCATCTGGGCGTTCGGGGGCGCACGAGAACCCGGTGGAAGACGATGGCGTTGCTGTACAAGACTGCTGTACTTCCCGGCGCGGCGACGTCGCGGAAGTTGGCCAATCGGTGGACGCCTCAAGTCAGGTCGTTACCTGGAGGTGGTGCGCCGGACTCGGTTGGGGGCCTGGAAGGAAGAGGGTGAAGGTCGCGGGTGCTCTGCGGGCCAGGAGCAGCCGCCCCCCACTGGCTTCAGCTATCGATCGTGCGATGGCTAGGCCGATGCCCTGTCCGTTGCCCCTGACGTTCCGCGATCAAACACCGCAGCTGGCCGACGTCACAACCGACTTCTCCTTCCGCTACGACCCTGCTGTCGAGGGTGGTGCGGAGCCGTGGGCCGTCAGGAGTCGGGGTCGTGTTGAGGTATGAGGCTGTATGACGGGTTCGCGATGGCGAGGTGTCCCTTGTAGCCGCCGACGCGGCCCTCTGCCCGCAGTTGTACGCCGGGCTCGATACCGGCGACTGCACGTCGGCCGTAGAACAGCAGTGTCACCCCACCGGATTCGTCGATGAGTTCGCAGCTCAGGGAAGGGCTGCCCGCGATGGGGGAGACTTGGACAGAGCGAACTCGACCTTCGACGACCGCCACCTGACGGTGTGCGACGTTTTGGATGGCCACGGGGAGTTCCCTGTCCACCGCCTCGACCGCCGGTGCCACGATCGTGTCGTGACCTGCACCGTCTTCGCGGAGCGGACGGTCTGCCTCTTCCGGTCCTAGTCCTGGGTCCCGTTCAGATCCCTTGCGCCACGACGCTCTCATGGGGTGGTTGCTGGCATCGTAGGGGACGATGGTGGCCACTGCGCCGGGCACGGTGGAGACGGCAGCAGCGATGTCATCCGCGGTCCGGTCGTGCAGCATCCGGCCCAGGAACGCGCCGTAGGAGCGCCTGGGCAACAGCATGGTCACCTGCGTCGAGACGGCATCGGCTATGAGCCGCTCAGTGAGCTCGAGGGCGGCCCGTGGCAGCCGGCGGTCGGGGCAGTCCACTAGCTCGAGCGATAGGTCGATACCAGGCTGGGCGTCCCACGCCGCGCGCAGGTCGGCGGCGTGGCTGGAGTCGATCACGAAGTGCACCACGTGCAGCTCCGTCGGCCGCAGGGTGCGGGCATATCGAATGGCGCGGATGACGGCGAGGTCGACGGAGTCGACCAGCACCACCACACTGCTGCGGGCCGCACG
>JAYSQH010000432.1:0-5169 GCA_043721655.1 Phycicoccus sp.
GGGCGGTGTGTTGGATCTTGCCGGCGGCGTGGTGGACAGGTGCGTAGATGGCGTAGAGCTGCATGGGCTGATCGCCTGTGTTGGTGATGTCGTGCCACGTCCCGGCGGGGACGAGGACGCACCACCCGTCACTGACGTCCTGTTCGAAGGTCAGCTTGTCCTTCTCGGGACCCATCTGGACCTTGCCCCGGCCAGCGTCGAGGCGGAGGAACTGATCGGTGTCGCCGTGCATCTCCAACCCGATGGACTCTCCGACGGGGATGGACATGAGGGTGACTTGAAGGTGGGTGCCGCTCCACACAACGGTTCGATAGTTGGTGTTCTCGGTGGTGGCGGCCTCTATGTCAAACGATGTGGGTCGTGGGCCGACGTCTGCGAGTGTCATGTCTGTTCCTTCTTGTTTGGAGCGTTCTTTCGGTCAGCAGGAGCTGTGGTTCATCGCGCTGAGCTTGCCGAACTTCGAGGAGACCAGGAGTGCGATGCGGGCGCCCGCGGCGCCTGTGCCATCGAATCCGCCTCTATTCGTTTGGAAGATATCAGGTCGCCCATGCTCCTGATTCAAGCCCCGCACGTGATGACACCAAGTCGTTCGACGCGGAGGTCCGCCGTTCGACAGCGGCACTCTTCAGATGGTGATGGCGATCTTGCCTCGCGCTCGACCGGCGTCGAGGTGACGCATCGCGTCGACTGCCAGTTCCAGTGGGTAGGTCCGGTCGATGCTCGGCGTCAGCGCGCCGGCCTCGATGAGCTCGGTCAGCCGTTCGAGGTCGGCGTAGTGCTCCTTCGGGACGACCATGGTCAGCCGCTGACGCACGAGCAGCGAGAGCGCGAGGGCCCGCAGCTGCCGGTCGATCCCACCGGCCAGCTTTCCCCCGCCTTCCCCTCCGACGATGACAAGCGTTCCCCGCGGAGCGAGGGCACGGCGCAGTCGGGACAGCGGTGAGTTGCCTCCGATGTCGAGGATCAGGTCGTAGCGCTGGGAACCGTCTAGGAAGTCGACGCGGGTGTAGTCGATGGTGTGGTCGGCGCCAAGCGATCGCACCAGATCGGTCTTCGAGGTGCTGCACACACCGGTGACGTCCGCACCTGACACCTTGGCGAGCTGCACGGCATACGTTCCGACGCCACCTGAGGCACCGATGACCAGCACGCGCTGACCCGACTCGACGCGTCCCGCGTCGCGCAGCCCGTGGATGGCGGTCAGACCGGACACCGGGACGACCGCGGCCTGCTCAAAAGTGAGATTCGCCGGTTTGCGGGCGAGCTTGTCCTCGCGTGCCGCTGCATACTCGGCGAACGAGCCACGGCCGATGCCGAACACCGGGTCGCCCACCTCGAATCTCGTGACCGATGAGCCAACGGCGACCACTGTGCCGGCCAGGTCCAGCCCGGGCACCGGCTCCTTCGGCTTGCCGAACCCAAGAACCAGACGCCCCAGGTAGGGCAGGCCTGTCATGACGTGCCACGTGCCCCGATCGAGGCCCGCAGCGTGCACCTTCACGAGCACCTCGCGCTCGGCGATCTCGGGCAGGGCGATCTCCGCCACCCGCCACACGTCGGCGTCACCGTAGGTGTCCTGCACGATCGCCCGCATCGTGCTTGTCAGGTCAGACATTGTCGAAACTCCGGACGATTGCCAAGAGCGAAAGCACGGCCGCGACGGGTCGCTCCGTTGCCCTTGCAGAAATAGAAATTGCTGTTGTCATGACCTCATCCCCTTCGAGCGATGGGTGCAGCCAGCGATGCCCGCCGGGCCCATACTAAGTACGTATTACTAAGTACGGTACACTCGATCCAGGGAAGCATCAACCCTCGCAGCCGTCACGTTGCGGGAATCGCGGGAGTAGGCACGATGTCCAAGCCAGCCAGTCAGGACGCCGAAGAACGCGTGCACCTCAGCCCGGAGCGCGTGCTCCGAGGCGCCATCACCATCGCCGACTTGACCGGAATCGCGTCGCTGACGATGCGCTCGCTCGCCCGCGCGCTCGGCGTCAAGCCCATGTCGCTCTACCACCACGTCGCCAACAAGGAGGAGATCCTCAACGGCATCGTCGACGTCGTCTTCAGCGAGATCGAACTGCCCGAGCCGGCTGATCAGTGGCGGCCGGCTATGCGCCAGCGGGCGATCTCAGCCCGCCACGTGCTCACGCGCCATCCGTGGGCAACCGCGCTCATGAACACGCGCACCAGCCCCGGTCCGGCCACCCTGCGACACCACGACACCGTCATCGGCACGCTCCGCAGGGCCGGCTTCTCCGTCGAAATGGCGGCCCACGCTTTCTCGGCGATCGACAGCTACATCTACGGGTTCGCCCTGCAAGAAGCCACCCTGCCCTTCGACGACCCCGATAGCGTCGCCGGGGTCGCGGGACAGATCCTCGAACAGTTCTCCACCGACACCTATCCCCACCTGGCGGAACTGACGATCGAGCACGTCCTGCAGCCGGGCTACGACTACGGCGACGAGTTCGAGTTCGGCCTCGACCTGATCCTCGACGGACTCGCGAGATCAGCGATCAACATGCTCTGAGCCACCGATCAGCGGTACAGCGCCTCTATCTCGCCATCGAATGTCTTGAGGACGACGTGGCGCTTCACCTTCAGGGTCGGTGTGAGCTCTCCGGTCACCTCCGTGAAGTCGACCGACAGCACCCGGATCCTCTTGATCGACTCGGCGGTCGAAACTGCCTTGTTCGCATCGTCCAC
The DNA here is from genome assembly GCA_043721655.1 of Phycicoccus sp. Taxonomy (GTDB): domain Bacteria; phylum Actinomycetota; class Actinomycetes; order Actinomycetales; family Dermatophilaceae; genus UBA4719. Next base: position 2,707 of record JAYSQH010000432.1, read on the forward strand.
TGCCGTCTGCAGCGCTGCCAGCAGGTCCTGGTCCTCGAGTAGGTCGGCGACGCTGGCCGCAATCGGCTTGCCGGCCTCCTTCTTCCATGGCTCGAACGCCTCCGTGTCGATGGTGACCAGTGCGCCGATGTACGGCCGCCGGTCGCCGACCACGACGCACTGGCTGACCAGCCAGTGGGCCCGCAGCCGGTCCTCAAGGACCATCGGCGCCACGTTCTTGCCCGAGGAGGTGACCAGGATGTCCTTCTTACGGCCGGTGATCGTGAGGTAGCCGTCGTCGTCGAGTTGGCCGAGGTCACCGCTGCGGAACCAACCGTCCTCGTCGAACGCCTCGCGCGTCGCTTCGTCGTTGTGCCAGTAGCCCTGGAAGACGTGGCCGCCCTTGATCAACACCTCGCCGTCTCCGGCGATGCGAATCGTGCATCCGGGGATCGGGCGTCCGACCGACCCGACGCGCTGCCTAGCCGGCAGGTTGATGGTCGCAGCCGCGCAGGTTTCGGTGAGCCCATAGCCCTCGAGCACGGTGATGCCGATGCCGCGGAAGAAGTGGCCGAGCCGAGCGCCGAGAGGTGCTCCGCCACTGACCGACCACCGGACGTGGCCTCCGAGTGCGGCGCGGAGCTTGGAGTAGACCAGCCGGTCGAAGACGGCGTGCCGCAGCCTCAGCAGCAGGCCAGGGCCACCGGTGTCGAGCGACTGGCTGTATGCCATGGCCGTGGTGTCGGCGAGGTCGAAGAGGCGCCCGTGGCCCTCGGCCGCGGCTTTGTGCTTGGCGGTGTTGTAGATCTTCTCGAACACGCGCGGCACCGAAAGCACTGTGGTCGGCTGGAACTCCACCATATGCGCGATGATGTTCTTGACGTCGCCGGTGTGCGCGAGGTGAACCCGGTTGTGCACCGCGCAGAGCTGCACCGACCGGGCCAGGATGTGCGCGAGCGGCAGGAACTGCAACGTGCTCATCTCTTGGTTGAAGACCAGCTCCTGGATGTCTTCGGCCGTACAGATGTTGTGCACGTAGGCCAGCAGGTTTCCGTGCGTGATCGCGCATCCCTTGGGTCGTCCGGTCGTGCCGGAGGTGTAGATGATCGTGGCGAGCAGGTCGCTGGTGACGGCGTGGCGGCGCTCCATGACTGTTTCCGTGGTGACGTCGCTGCCGGAGTCGACGAGCCGGTCGACTCCGTCGGAGTCGATGACCCACACCTCGCGCAGCTGCGGCGCGTTGAACAGTCCCTGGACGAGTGTCTTGGCATGGTCCTCTGTCTCGACGAATGCCGCGACGGCCCCTGAGTCGGCGATGATCCACTCAACCTGCTCAGCCGAGGAGGTCTCATAGACGGGGACGGTTACGCCACCGGCAGCCCAGATCGCGAAGTCGCACAGCATCCACTCGAACCGTGTGCCGGAGAAGAGCGCGACTCGGTCGCCCGTCTGGACCCCGGAGGCGATCAGCCCTGCTGCCAGCCTGGTGACCTGCTCGGCGACCTCCCGGTAGGTGACCGGCACCCAGCGACCGTCCACCCGCCTCGAGAAGCCGACCTGTTCGGGCATCTGCTCGGCATGGGCAAAGACGTCGTCTGTCAGGTTCTCCTGCAGGCTTGGCAGGTACTTGGGCGGCACGCTGAACTCATCCATCTCACACCTCGGCAGGCCGGTCGCGACGAATGTCGATACTCCGGGAACATCAACGTCGCACGTCAACCGTTCACGCACAAGGGCACAAAGCCCCTGTCCTGCCCCTTGCCGCACCCTTGCCCCGCACCGCGGGAGGATCGGCTTCTGAACGTCACCCTGGCTGCATTCGCATTGACCTGGATTCAGGCAAGGAGTGTCCGACTCCACACGTCGACCAACAGGCGCTGGTACTGCGTCGGCGTCCACCCCCGCTGGTCCAGCAGGAGCCAAAACTCCGCGGCGTTGGTCGACCACACGATGTCGGCGACTTCCTGGTTGCTCAGGTCGGCGCGCAGGTCGCCGGTCGATCGCAGGTCTGACGCGAACAGCAGCATGTTGGCCGCCCGCCGCGTCACCAAACGGCGCCATGTCTCCAGGCAGCCGGCATCCGTATCCCCGGCCTTTCGCAGGGCCTCCTGCAAAGGCGCGGTAAGTGGGACGAGCCGGGCCATGGCTGCGGCGTAAACCTCGATCTTTCCTTGAGCCGTCGGTTCTGCGCCGATGGCCAGCACGTAGTCGCGTTCGTGGGCGGGTATCGGTTGGTCTCCCCCGCCAAGCTCCATATCAATGACGGCCAGTACCAGCTCCGGCTTGCGTCCGACCGAGGCGTACACCGTGTCCACCGACACGCCCGCACTGCTGGCGACCTCCGCGACCGTCGTTGCGGCATACCCCTTGTCCTGAAAGAGATCCCGGGCGGCGGCCAGGACGGACAACCGTGTTGCCTCCGCATGCTCACGGCGTTGCGGCGAGCGATAGCTGCGGGTCTTGACCTCGTCTGGCACGCGTCCT
>JAYSQH010000433.1:0-3865 GCA_043721655.1 Phycicoccus sp.
GCCTACGGGTCGATCGAGGGATCCAATGTCGAGCGCACCTTCTCGATCCACCGGATCACCGGTGCAGCGATCAGCTGACCGCTCGACTGTGCCACTACCTAGTCCGGTCGATATGCCTCTCCTGCAACGGCTTTCGCCCCAGCCTTCTCCAGGCGCTGGACCACCCGGTCAGCGCTTGCCTCACTGATCCCGGACACGACGACCACGGGGGCGTCATTGGCAAGGTTGCTGGCGGACACGAGGTCGAGGCCGGTGGCCTGACTGATGATCGCCATCACGTGAATCGGCCTCGGTCCGATCAGCTGAAGAACCACCTGGCTCTCACCTGGTTCAGTCAGTGCCGCCGACGCTCGACCGGGCTTGCGCAACACGGCCTCAGCGCGGCGCGCCAAGAAACCCCTCAATCCCTTTGCTGGCATCGGGTCGGTCGGCATCGGGTCAGGCATCGACACCTGCCAGCGCCTTGACGACACGTGACGGCGACGGCCGCCCCAGCTGTCTCGCCATCCAGACACTGGTCTCCACGAGCGCCTCGAGGTCAACCCCGGTCTCGATCCCCAGCCCGTCGAGAGCCCAGACGAGATCCTCCGTCGCCAGGTTTCCGGTCGCGCTCATCGCATAGGGGCACCCGCCCAGCCCCCCTGTCGAGGCGTCGACGACGGTCACTCCGTGAGCCAGCGCAGCCATGGTGTTGGCGAGCGCCTGACCATAGGTGTCATGGAAGTGCACAGCGATACGATCGACGCCAATTCCCCTGACGTCCAAGGCATCCAGCAGCCGGTGAACGTGCCCGGTCGTACCCGTGCCAATGGTGTCGCCCAGGCTGAGCTGGTCACAGCCAAGGTCCATCATGCGGGAGGCGACTGCAACGACCTGGTCGATGGGAACGTCACCCTCCCATGGGTCGCCGAAGCACATCGAGACGTATGCGCGGACCCACAGGCCCTCGACGCGGGCTCGCGCCACGACGGGAGCGAACATCGCGATGGACTCATCCACGGTGCGGTTCAGGTTCTTGCGCGCGAAGGTCGCCGTGGCGCTACCGAAGACCGCAACCGCCTGGACGCCATGGGCGAGAGCTGCGTCCAAGCCGCGCTCGTTGGGCACGAGCACCGGCCGGTTGCGACCACGACCGACGTCACCGAGCAGCGCCAGCAGTGCCGTGGAGTCCGCGAGCTGGGGGACCCAGCCAGGCGGTACGAACGAGGTCGTCTCAACCGTGTCGAGCCCGGCGGCAACGAGGCGTCTAACGAACTCGGCCTTCACCTCAACCGGCACCACTGTCTTCTCGTTCTGCAACCCGTCGCGGGGTCCGACCTCGTAGATGGTGACCCGGCCGGGCATACCCGTCTGAGTTTCACGCTGCGGTCGTCGCATCTGCTGCCTCCCTGTCGCGGCCCTCATCGTCTCAGCAAGCGCCATCGCGCCACCATCGCCTCGGCGGCGATGCGGCCTCACGGTTGGTATCTTGTCAACCATGGCTCGAGAACGGGCCGGATGACACGGGAGAGACAGCGCATGAGCGAGCCAACCGGCGACGGGAAAGACCAGCCCGATCCCGCCGAGGACCAGGTCCAGGACCAGGGATCTGACTTCGGCGACCCGACCGCACCTATATGGGTCGACCCCACCGCGCCGGTTCCTCCGCCACTCGCTCCCCCGGGCGCGGCATCTCCCTATGGCCAGCAGTCTGCTGCCGCTCCACAGGCAGTTCCGCAGCCCACACCGCCGGTGAACAACCCCTACGCCCAGCAGCCCCCGGCGCCGCCTTACGGTCAACAACCCCCGGCATACAGCCAGCAGTACTACGCAACCGGTGCACCCGCGGTTCCGAGCAACACGTCCGCGATCATCTTGACCATCGTGTCCGGGCTGTCCATGGTGGGCTCCGCCTTCTTCGTCGGTATCCCGAGCCTCATCTTCGGCATCCTGGCGCTCACATCCAACAACACCGATCCGGCTGGCTCGCGCAAGAAGGCCAGGATCGGCTGGATCATCTACGCCATCAACGCAGGTGCCGTTGTACTTCTGGTCATCGTCGCCATTGTCGCCCTGATCGGCTTTGGCGGCGGCGGCTCGGCCAACTTCAACACCGGCTACTGATCGTCACCATCGCTCGCGGGCGGGAACACTCCCACTGACGATCGCGTTGACGCACTCACCATGGCTGACGGACCCCTGATCGTTCAGAGCGACAAGACGCTCCTGCTCGAGGTCGACCACCCTGACGCCGAGGCGGCTCGCCGGGCCATCGCACCGTTCGCCGAGCTGGAGCGCGCGCCAGAGCACGTCCACACCTATCGGTTGACACCGCTCGGCCTGTGGAATGCCCGCGCCGCCGGACACGACGCCGAACAGGTCATCAACACCCTTATCAAATACAGCCGTTACGCCGTGCCACATTCCCTGCTCGTGGACGTCGCCGACACGATGGACCGCTACGGCCGGCTCACCCTGGAGAAGGACGGCGATCTACTCATTCTGCGTAGCACCGATCGTCCCGTGCTCGAAGAAGTGTTGCGGCATAAGAGGATTCAGCCGCTCCTGGGCGAACGGTTGGACGACTCTAGTGTCCTGGTGCACCCGTCGGAGCGTGGTCAGCTCAAACAGCAGCTGCTCAGGATCGGCTGGCCGGCCGAGGACCTCGCTGGCTATGTCGACGGCGAGGCGCACCCGATCTCGCTCGTCCTGGACGAGTGGGGGCTTCGTCCCTACCAAGAGCAGGCTGTCGACGGCTTCTGGCACGGCGGGTCAGGGGTCGTGGTCCTGCCGTGTGGCGCGGGCAAGACCCTGGTCGGCGCCGCGGCGATGGCCCGGGCCAGCGCGACCACGTTGATCCTGGTTACCAACACCGTGGCCGCCCGCCAATGGCGCGACGAGCTGCTCAACCGCACCAGTCTGACCGAGGACGAGATCGGCGAGTACTCCGGTTCCCGCAAGGAGATCCGCCCGGTCACCATCGCTACCTACCAGGTGATGACGACCAGGCGCAAAGGCGTCTACACGCACCTCGACCTGCTCGATGCCCGCAACTGGGGGCTGATCATCTACGACGAGGTACACCTGCTGCCGGCGCCCATCTTCCGGATGACCGCCGACCTGCAGTCGCGCCGCAGGCTGGGCCTGACCGCAACACTGGTCCGTGAGGACGGGCGAGAGGCCGACGTTTTCAGCCTGATCGGACCCAAGCGTTTCGACGCTCCCTGGAAGGACATCGAAGCCCAGGGCTACATCGCGCCGGCCGACTGTGTCGAGGTTCGAATCACCCTGCCGGACGCCGAGCGGATGAGCTACGCGATGGCCGAGCCCGAGGACCGTTATCGGCTGGCGTCGACAAGCACCTCCAAGAACCGGATCGTCGAGGCGCTGGTCGACAAGCATTCCGGCGAACCGACGCTGGTCATCGGCCAGTACCTCGACCAGCTCGACACACTGGCCGAGCGCCTGAATGCCGACCTGATCACCGGCCAGACGACGGTTGCAGAGAGACAGAAGCTCTTTCAGCAGTTCCGCACCGGCGAGGTCGGCCTGTTGGTGGTCAGCAAGGTCGCCAACTTCTCGATCGACCTGCCCGAGGCCAGTATCGCCATCCAGGTGTCGGGGACCTTCGGCTCCCGGCAGGAGGAGGCACAGCGACTGGGGCGGATCCTGCGGCCCAAGGGCGACGGGCGCACTGCTCACTTCTACAGCGTCGTCTCACGCGACACCGTCGATGCCGACTTCGCCGCGCATCGTCAGCGGTTCCTTGCCGAACAGGGCTACTCCTACCGGATCGTCGATGCTGACGACATCCTGACCCCGCCCGGGGCAACCGGCGACTAGTTCGCCACCAACCGGTGCCCCCGCCCGCGCTTTGCTCAGTTCA
>JAYSQH010000434.1:0-4050 GCA_043721655.1 Phycicoccus sp.
GTGGTAGATCGGCAGCAGCGGACCCAGGGCGTTCGGCCGGCGTGAGGTGTAGACGTTGATCGGAGCCGCGCCGATGTGCAGGTGCTTGGAGTTCAGCACGATCACCAGGAACAGCAGCACCACGGCGATCTGAGCCCAGATGCCGATCGTCTCCAGCCACAGGTTCGTCGTCGCGCCCAGCGGCGCGAGCAGCGCTCCGAACCAGTCGGAGGCGAACGCGCCGCCGTCGGCGAAGGGGAACGCTCCCGTGTTGACCTGGGCGCCGCGGTACAGGAAGAGGGTCGCGACCACCAGGAAGATCATGAACAGGATCAGCCAGGCGCCCCGGGTGTGCGAGCCGAAGAACCGGGACTCCCGGCCCTGCTTCGCCGGGTTGTTCGTGACCCGGATGACCGCGAACATCACGATCCCGACCAGCACCAACACCGAGAACAGGTCCTCGGCGAAGCCCACCACGGGCCAGGTGCCCACGAGCGGGATGTGGAAGTTAGCGACGAACAGGGCCCCGTAGGTCTCCAGGATCGTCAGCGTCAGCACCAGGAATCCCCAGAACGCGAACACGTGCGCCAAACCGGGCACGGTCCGCTTCAGCAGCTTGCGCTGGCCCAGAACCTCGAACGCCTCGGCCTGCACCCGCTTGGGCGTGTCCAGCAACCTCCCCACGGCGGGTTTGCCCGAACGAGCCAGCTGGAACAGGAACGACAGGCGCTGGACGGCGAAGGCCAGGATCGCCAGGGTTATCCCGATGCCGACAAGGGCGCGCAGCAACATATGCGAGGTCATGCCCATGGATTGTACGGACGGGCAAACCCCGCGTCTCCCCGAATGCGCGGCGCTGTGACGCGCGTCGCTGTGACTTCGCGCGGCTCGTGGTTGGATCCGGCCACCGGGTGGATGCGGTTTGATCATGGGTGGCGTCTTGACATAACCTGCACTTGGAACATCTATAACGATGCGTTTGTTGACGTGGTGGATGTACCCCGAGCCAGGCCCATCCGTTCGCCCACGCACCCAAGGCGGTTCCAGTGCCCATTCATGACGACGTCACAGCCATCGTCGGCAACACCCCACTCGTCCGGATCAACCGACTGAGCGCGGGTGCCGGCGCCACTATCGCCGCCAAGCTCGAGTTCTACAACCCCGCCAGCTCGGTGAAAGACCGCATCGGGGTCGCCATCGTTGACGCCGCCGAGCGGTCTGGGCAGCTCAAGGCGGGCGGGACGATCATCGAGGCGACCAGTGGTAACACCGGTATTGCGCTCGCGATGGTGGGTGCGGCCCGCGGATACAAGGTGGTGCTCACCATGCCCGAGACGATGAGCCAGGAGCGCAAGATGCTGTTGCGGGCCTATGGCGCCGAGCTCATCCTGACCCCGGGCTCCGAGGGGATGAAGGGGGCGCTCGCCAAGTCTGAGGAGATCGCCGCTGAGCGGGGGGGCGTCCAGGCCCGGCAGTTCTCCAACGAGGCCAACCCGCAGATCCACCGCGAGACCACTGCCGAAGAGATCTGGAAGGACACCGACGGAGCCGTCGACATCTTCATCGCCGGCGTGGGGACCGGTGGCACCATCACCGGTGTAGGCCAGGTGCTCAAGGCCCGCAACCCCGCCATCCAGGTCATCGCCGTCGAGCCCGAGGAGTCCGCGATCCTCAACGGCGGCGCTCCCGGCCCCCACAAGATCCAGGGCATCGGCGCGAACTTCGTGCCCGAGATCCTCGACCGCAGCGTCTATGACGAGGTCATCGACATCAACGCCGAGACGGCGGTGCAGTGGGCGCGTCGTGCTGCCACGGAGGAAGGGCTGCTGGTCGGTATCTCATCCGGCGCCGTTCTCGCTGCTGCCGACAAGGTCGCCCGCCGGCCTGAGAACGCGGGCAAGCTCATCGTGGTGATCATCCCGTCGTTCGGTGAGCGCTACCTGTCCACCATCCTGTTCGCCGACCTGCTCACCTGAGCCCGTCTTCTTGTGCCCGTGTCCAAATCCCGAAAGAGCCCCCGCTGATGGCCGCCTTCCGTTTGACTGGTGAGACGTCGATCGACCGCGCTGTCGCCCCCCCTGATTCGCGCGGTCGGTCGACTCATCTCCGGGTGTCTGCCCGGGCCCGGTTCCTCGAGGACCTGGACTCGGCGATCGCGCGGGATCCCGCAGCGGACTCACGACTGGAGATGGCGCTCACCTCGCCCGGGTTGCATGCCATCTGGGTGCACCGGGTCTCACACCGACTCTGGAGTATCCCCGGCGGGCGCTTGCCCGCGCGAATGCTCTCGCAGCTCAGTCGGGCGCTCACCGGCGTCGAGATCCACCCGGGCGCGCAGATCGGGCGGCGCTTCTTCATCGACCATGGCATGGGTGTGGTCATCGGCGAGACTGCCGAGGTCGGCGACGACGTCCTGATGTATCACGGGGTCACGCTCGGCGGTCGTTCCATGGAGCACGTCAAGCGCCACCCGACGGTCGGCAGCAACGTCACCATCGGTGCGGGCGCTCGGGTCCTCGGTCCTGTGCACATCGGGGACCGCGTCCAGATCGGCGCCAACTCCGTTGTCGTCAAAGACATTCCGGCCGGAGCGGTGGCGACCGGCATACCGGCCACGGTCCGGTTCCCGGACAGAGGTGAGGATCCGTACGAGGCGATGTTCAGGGACCCGGCGCTCTGGATCTGAGCAACGGGTCCCGCGATAAGCGCTTCCTGTTTGCGTTGGAGGTCGGTGACGGTCTCAGTGGGTGGAGGTTCCTGCCGTGGTTTGGGCGCGGTCAGTGACGCGGATGGTGAGGTGCGCACGCGGTCCCAGAACGGCCAAGGACTGCGCGACCGTGGGTAGCGCGATGTCGCAGCTGAAGGCCCCGTTGGCGACGTCGAACGAGATCGGCTCACGCCGACCGTCGGGCAACCCCTCGGTGATCGGGTCCTGCTCCTCATTTGCCCCCTGGACCTCGCTGTTCCACGCCATCCATGCCTGCAGGCCGTTCGCCGTGTCGTTGGCACCGACGTCGACGATCAGGGAGTCAGACCATTCGGGCACCTGCTCCAGGTGCTCGGAGAACTGGAAGAAACCGCCGCGCTCTACCAGCTTGAACACCCGCAGCGACAGGACGTGGCGCATCCGTCCTTCGTGGCGAAGCTTCGGGTTGGCATCGCCACGCTCGCGGGCCAGCTCCGCCTCATGGGCCGGGTCGATGAGGAACGTCCCAGCAAGCGGTATCGGGGTGTCGGCGGAGTCGCCGTGCCGGCTGAGCTCGTCGTTGATCTGGATCGGGCAGTAGTGGCCCGCCTGCTGCTCGCTCATGATGACCGGTATGCCACGGATCGCCAGCGTCATGTCGGCCTGCCATACGGGCCACCTCTCCTCTGGTGGGAGCTGGTCCATGCCGGCCGGATAGGGAGTGCACCCTTCGAGCGTCACGTTGACGACCCAGCGGCCGAAGAAGAAACGCCGCAGGTTCTGGTAGCCCTCCTCGGAGTTCACCTCTCCATAGCGTCCCGAGTGCGACTTGTAGACGTAGGCGCGATGCGCGCCACGGACATACGCGTTCTCGATGCGGACCAGGCCGTCGCTCTTGGGCCCGACGATGGCCCGGGAAGGCCCGTAGTCCTGGGGGTCGGTTCCGATCAGGCAGAAGACGTCATCGGTGGCGAACACGCTGCCCTCGAGGCGCTGCGGATCCCAGTCATCGCCCAGTGAGGGCAAGTCGCCAAAAGTCTTTCCAGGAGTGAGGTATCCGAACATCTTCTCCGGCGCGAAGATGTCCGCACCCGACGGGCCGAACGCCTGCTGGGCCCAGTCGAGGGCCGCGATGTTGAAGGCAATCCCGCCATGGGGTGTCCCGTAGGTGAAGAACCTCGAGACCAGCGACTTCGCCGGGAGATGTTCTCTCTCCTGGCAGGTCTTCTGCATCATGCATCGAACGACGAGACCGCCCATCGAGTGAGCCACGACGAGCACCTTGTCGGCGCCGGTCTTCTGGCGGATGGTGAGGATCAGGTCGTACAGACCCTCGGCGGCCGTCTCGATGTTGAAGCCATCGGCGGTGACCCGATCGTGCAGGC
>JAYSQH010000435.1:0-2117 GCA_043721655.1 Phycicoccus sp.
ACGAGATGCTTGTGGAGGTTGAGGTCGAAGCACGGGTCGGGTCAGCCAAGCCTTTTCACCACCGTGGGCCTTATGCCCACGGTGACCAGGTCTCGTGACCGACGCGCCGAGATCGGGGGAGCACTCCGATCTCGATTCACCCACTGCCGACTCCGGCGGGGTGCGCTGGTCCGGCCGTCAGCTGACAGGGTCTGGATTCGCTGGTGACCTGGGCGAGGCAGATGTCGATCTGGTTGCGGCGCTTGACGATCGGCAGGATGAGACAGCCTTGATGCATGCCGTGGCCAAGGCCCGACTGCTCATCCCCATCGTCGCTGCGCCTTCCGAGGCTGACGACTCGGCCGGGCCCATGGTTGAGAAAGCCACCGACATGGCCGCGGTCACCCTCAGATCGCCTGACGGACAACGTGCCCTCCCCGTCTTCAGCAGCCTTGCCACGCTGTCGGCGTGGAACCCCTCGGCTCGACCCTCACCGGTCACGAGCTCGCGTGCCGCCCAGGCAGCAGTGTCCGAGCGTTGCGATGTGATGCTGCTCGATCTGGGATCAGGGCGCGAGTTCGTTCTGCGACCCAGCATGGTGTGGGCCCTGGCGCAGCAGCGTGAATGGCTCCCGGCTCACGTCGATCCCTTTGTAGCACAAGCGCTTTCGCGGGCCACCGCCGATGAGACAGACGTGATCGAATGCTTCGGCGAGGGTGACCCTGCCGGGGCCGGCATACTTCGTGTCGTGCTGTGCCTGAATCCTGGGCTCGACTCGGTGCAGGTGCGAGCTCTCGCGACTCGTGTCGGCGAGCAGATCGCCACGGACGGCGAGTCGCGGGCGCGCATCGACGGGCTCGCGTTCACCATCCGACAGGGGTGAGCCTGGTTCCATGGCGGCGCATCAAGCCCCTTCGACGACAGTCCGCCGGCTGTGACAACCTCAGGGCATGCCGCTCGACCCGTACCGCCGCGTGCTGTCCGTCCCCGCCATGCGGCAGGCGCTGGTTCTGGGCATCCTGGTCCGCATCCCGATCTTCGCCGGCGGCGTCATCCTCACCCTCCACGTTGTCCAGACCCTCGGCCGTAGCTACGGCGAAGCAGGACTCGTCACCGCCGCTGCGACACTGTGTATCGCGGTGAGCGGCCCTTGGCGAGGCAGGCTGCTGGACACCAAGGGGCTACGTCGCGTGGTCCTGCCCTCGTTGGTCGTGATGGCGGTCTCCTGGTCGATCGCACCGTTTGTGGACTATCTGCTGTTGCTCGTGCTCGCGGCGCTCGCCGGCTTGTTCGTCGTCCCGACCTTCTCGATCATCCGGCAGGCGGTCATTACCGCTGTCCCCGACCGTGATCGGCGGACGGCACTGTCGCTTGACTCGGTGGCCGTTGAGCTGTCCTTCATGATCGGCCCGGTCGTCGGCGTCTGGGCGGCGACAGTCTGGCCGACCGCCTGGGTCCTGTTCACCATCGAGATGCTGGGAGTCGTGGCGGGTTTCGGCCTCTGGCTGGCCAACCCGGTCCTTCGGCCGGACCACGCCAAGGACGAGGGCAGGGACGGTTACATCGCCGCCAAGCTGCCACGCAGGGCTTGGTTCCGTCCGCCGTTCCTGGCCATGTGCGGAGCGGCGGCCGCCACCACGATTGTCCTGTCAGGCTCCGACATCGCGATCGTCGCGGCACTGCGCGAGTTCGGCAAGATCTCCCTGATCGGCCCGGTTCTGGCGATCTGGGGGCTCGGGTCGCTGCTTGGTGGTCTCGTCTACGGCGCGCTCCATCGGTCGATCCCCGTGTTCCTGCTCCTCGCCGGCCTCAGCCTGACGACCATCCCGATCGCCCTGGCCTCCAGCGAGTGGCCCCTGGCCGTGATCGCGTTCGCGTCGGGGCTCTTCGTCGCGCCCACGATCACCGCGACCGTCGACCAGGTCAGCAGAGTGGTGCCCGAGCTGGCCAGGGGCGAGGCGATGGGCTGGCACGGCTCCTTCATGACGGCAGGCTCAGCGCTGGGAGCACCCTTGGCCGGACTGACGATCGACCGCTGGGGCTGGGGCGCAGGTTTTGTCGGCGTCGCCCTCGTCGGCTTTGGCGTGGCCGTGGTCGGAGCTGGTGCCACGTACACCCATCGCCGTTCCCGGGCGCAG
>JAYSQH010000436.1:0-3362 GCA_043721655.1 Phycicoccus sp.
TTCAACCTGCGCCCCGACGCCTTCTGGCAGGACGGCAAACCCGTGACCTGTGCCGACGTGAAATACGGCATCTCGCGCACCTTCGCGACCACGCAGATCACCGGCGGCTCGGCCAACGCTCTGGCCATGCTCGACGTGCCCCACAACACCGATGGATCCAGCGCCTACGCCGGGCCATATCTCAAGACGGGGCAGGCTGCGTTCGACAAGGCGGTGACCTGCTCTGGACTGGCGATGACATTCAAGCTGGCCAGGCCCGTCCCGGACTTCAACCAGGTGGTGGCTCTATCGGCCTTTGGCCCGGTGCGAGCGGACAAGGACCGCGGCGCCAAGTCGGCTACCGAGATCTTCTCCAACGGCCCATACATGCTCAAGACCGCCTGGACCCCGGGTACGGGGGCGACCTTCGTCCGCAACTCGCACTGGGTCGCGGCGACAGACCCGATCCGCAAGGCGCGACCACTGCAGATCGTCTACCAAGAGGGGGTCACGGTCGAGACTGCCATCAGCACCATCATGGCGAACGCCGCGGGCCCCACCACGATCTCGGACCCCTTCGCGGTAGCGGGGGACTCTGCGCCGCCGGTGTTGCAGCACAACATCATGTCCACTCCGGCGATCCAGGCCCTGTCCACCAACCCTCGCGCGCCGTTCGTCGACTATCTGCTGCCCAACTTCAGCCGGCCAGCGATGACCAACCTCAAGGTCCGGCAGGCGTTGGCAGTGAGTACCAACCGCGAGGCCTACGTCACGGCTCTGGGCGGACGGACGGCGGCTGAAGCGACCTACGCGCTGATCAACAAGTCCCTCCCGGCCTACAACGACGCCAACCCTCTGGGTGTCCCCCCCCGCGGAGATACCACCAGGGCGCGGAGCCTGCTGGAGGCATCGGGACTTGCGCTGCCGGTGAGTATCACGGTGGCCTACCGGACGGGCACGATTGCGGACAAGGCGATGGTGGCGCTGCAGCAAGGGTGGCAGGATGCCGGTTTCTCGGTCACCCTCGAGGGTCTTGAGAACGACTACTTCACGACGATCGCGGCGGTCCAGAACAGTCGTCGGTACGACGTGATGTGGGCGGTGGGGTCTGCCGAGTGGCCGTCGGGCTCCAGCGTGATCCCTTCGCTCTTCGACAGTCGGCAGAACCTCACCCCCAGCGACTCAGGTCAGGACTACGGTCGGTTCGCTGACCCTGCCTTCAACGCCAAGATCGATGCCGTCACGAAGATCGCCGATGCATCCCGACGCGAGAAGTCGTGGGGAGACCTCGACATCGAGCTCGCGACCCGGGGAGCCGCCATTGCCCTGAGCAACCAGAGGTACGTGTTCGTGCACGGCGCAGGTGTCAAGAGCTACATCGACAACCCCGCGCTGGCCGCAACGGTCGACCTGGCGACGGTCGACCTGGATCCCGAGGCCGGCCGATGACAGGGTCTGGCGCGGTCGGATCGGTGCCTGGGCGCGCCAGGCTGCTGTTCGTCCACGCCCACCCCGACGACGAGACGTTGACGACGGGGATCACGATGGCCGCCTACGTCGAGCGGGGACACGACGTACACCTGCTCACGTGCACTCTCGGCGAGGAGGGTGAGGTGATCCCTGCCGAGCTGGCCCATTGTGGCTCCGACTGCGACGACACGCTCGGAACCATGCGCCGTGAGGAGCTGCGAGCGGCTATGGCAGTGCTGGGGGTCGAGCACTCGGTGCTGGGTGAAGACCCGGCGCGGGGCATCGCGTCGCGCTATCGCGACTCAGGAATGGCCGACTCTGCGAGGGCACATCATCCGGACGCGTTTGCTCTCGCCGACCTCCACGAGGCCACGGCCATGGTGGCCGCCCACATCACGAAGCTGCGGCCCGACGTGGTCGTGACGTATGACCCCCAGGGAGGCTATGCCCATCCGGACCACATCCAGACCCATCGAGTGACCATGTCGGCTCTTGCGGCTCTGCCGGCTGAGGACGAGAACCAGGTGGAAGTCGGAGCCGAAACCGCTGTCCCAGCCGAGGGCGCGGCCATGCCGGCGGCCTTCTGCATCCTCACTCCGCAGAGCTGGGCATCGCAGGACCGGGCGTGGCTGTTGGACAACGTGGCATCGATCGACCCGAACTGTCGTGTCCTGCAACAGGATGCGCCATACCCGCCGTCGGTTTTCGGTGACGAGGTCGTCACCCACGTCGTGGATGAACCGGCTCTTGTCGAGATGCAGGCTCGCTCGTTGGCAGAGCACAAGACCCAGGTCACGGTCCACGCGGGCTACTACGTGTTGTCCAACCACATCGCAACCCGTCTCTCCGGCCGCGAGGGTTTCGCGCGGTTCGATCCCGTGGCCGGCAATCTCGTGCCAGCAGTGCCCGGCGCGCCACGGCATACGGGTCTGCTGACCGACTTGGAGGATCACGGATGACCCCGGACACCCCGAGCGACCCTGATCCGAGAGACACCCCGGACGTCGATCTGTTCCGGCGGGCGATGAGCCGCTTCGCGACGGGTGTCACGGTGCTCACCACCCGTGTCCGCGATCTCGACCATGCGATGACCGCCAGTGCCCTGACCTCTGTGTCGCTCGAGCCTCTGCTCCTGCTCGTCTGTGTCGAACGCGAGGGACGCTTCCATGACGCAGTGGTCGAGGCGGGGGTCTGGGGAGTCAGCGTGCTGCCCAGCCGCGCCAGGCCTGGGGCCGAGTGGCTGGCGACACGTGGGAGACCGCTGCACGCTCAGCTCGAGCGACTACCTCACCACCGTGGGCAGGAGACAGGGGTGGCTTTGCTGGACGACGCGCTGTCGACGTTCGAGTGCCGTACCACCGCGATCCATCCGGCGGGCGACCATAGCATCGTGGTGGGAGAGGTCGTTTCGGTGACGACGGCAGCACATCCCGGCGAGGCACTTGTGTACTACCGCGGCCGGTACGAGACATTGGCATGACGATGAGCGCTGGGGTCTGCCCATGATCCAGGACGCATCGGTGGAACGCGTGAGAGCTGGTCAGTCGATCGCGCGACTGCTGGTCGCCCTGCTGGTGCTGGGTGGGGTTTACTTCGGGTTGGCGGCTTTCCTGAGTCGCCATGTGCCGTCCAACACCACTGTCGACCGGATCGCGATCGGCGGGATGTCGCGCGACGAGGCCGCGGTCACTCTCAAACGTGTTCTGGCCTCCCCGGCTTCTCGGCCAATACATCTCAGAGCGCCCTCGCGCACTGTCGACATCGATCCTGGCGCTGCCGGGCTCCAAGTCGACGTGGAGGCCACGCTCTCCGAGCTGACCGGGTTCACGCTGAACCCGGTGCAGATGTGGGCGCGCCTCACGGGAGGAGAAGACCATCCTCTGAAGGTCCAAGTGGACCGCGCCAAGCTCACG
>JAYSQH010000437.1:0-1593 GCA_043721655.1 Phycicoccus sp.
AGAGTTCTTAGCCTCAAAATTCTCCTCATGGTTCTCAATATGGTGAAGCATGTGTGCTGAAGTATCTGAGGCCTGGCGGCACCAGAGGGGTGAAACCTCGCCGGTTCGCCTGGGCGCAATATAGCAGTTTGTACGGGTTTGGGATAGGGCGCACGTCACCCAAAACTCTGTCCTGGCTCAGAGCGCCAGGTGCCTTGCCACGACGTCGGCCAACCGCTCGGCCACAGCCTGGGCCTGTGCGGCGTCGTCAGCCTCGACCATGACGCGCACCAGAGGCTCGGTGCCGGACTTGCGCAGGAGGACCCGCCCAACCCCGTCGAGCTCGGCCTGGGCCGCACGAACAGCAGCCTGCACCTGCTCGTTGCCTTCGACCCGGCTCTTGTCCACGCCCTTGACGTTGATCAGCACCTGCGGCAGTCGCTTCATGACGGCGGCGAGGTCCGCCAGCGAACGACCGGTCTGAGTCATCCGCGAGGCGAGCATGAGCCCGGTCATCGTGCCGTCACCGGTGGTTCCGTGGTCGAGGAAGATGACGTGCCCTGACTGCTCGCCACCCAGAGAGAAGGCGCCGGCCTTCATCTCCTCCAGGACGTAGCGGTCCCCTACCCCGGTCTGCCGGACCACGACGCCTTCGCGTTCCAGCGCCTGAAGCATGCCGAGATTGCTCATGACTGTGGCAACCAACGTGTCCTGCGCCAGGACACCCCGCTCGCGCATGCCCAGCGCCAGGATCGCCATGATCTGGTCCCCGTCGACATCCGCACCCTGTGCGTCCACGGCGAGACAACGGTCAGCGTCGCCATCCAGGGCGATGCCACAATCCGCGCCGGCCTCAAGCACCGCCTGCTGAAGCTTGGCGAGGTGCGTGGAGCCGTAGCCGTCGTTGATGTTGAGACCATCGGGCTCGCAGCCGATGACCGTCACCTTGGCACCGGCCTGGCGGAAGGCCTCAGGGGCAACCTCGCTGGCAGCGCCGTGGGCGGCATCCACCACCACGTGAAGGCCGTCCAGCCGATGGGGCAGTGCGGACAGCAGGTGCGCGATGTATCGGGCGGGGCCGTTCTCGAACGGACGCACGCGGCCAACGCCGGTACCGGTGGGTCGATCCCAGGGCTCGTCCATGCGCGCCTCGATCGCATCCTCGAGCTCGTCAGCCAGCTTGTGGCCACCACGGGCGAAGAACTTGATGCCGTTGTCAGGCATGGCGTTGTGAGACGCAGAGAGCATGACCCCCAGGTCTGCGCCACTGTCGGCGATCAGGAACGCGATGGCAGGAGTCGGCAGCACCCCGGCGTCCAGGACATCGACCCCGGCGGATGCCAGCCCCGCGATGGTCGCCGCGGCCAGGAACTCTCCCGAGGCCCGGGGGTCCCTTCCCACGATGGCTTGCGGGCGATGGCCCTCGAACGCGCCCACCTCACCCAGCACGTGGGCTGCGGCCACCGACAGGTCAAGGGCCAGCTCTGCGGTCAGATACTTGTTGGCCAGGCCGCGAACGCCATCAGTGCCAAAGAGTCGAGCAGCCACGGAGAGCCTTTCGGTGAGTTCAACGCCGGTTGGTTCGCGCCCGGCATACTGCTGCATGCGAGGGCC
>JAYSQH010000438.1:0-2326 GCA_043721655.1 Phycicoccus sp.
GGAGTGGGACGCAAGGGCTGAGCCCGTCGATGGCCCCGTGTCCTCGGCGATGTCCGCCGCCGCCCGGGCCGCTGGTGTCATGTTGCATGCGGGGTCGATCGTCGAACGCCCGGTCGACGGTGCCCCCGGACCGGAGGGCAAGGACCTGTGGAACACCTCTCTGGTCTTCGCCCCCGATGGTTCGCTGACCGCGACCTATCGCAAGATCCACCGGTTCGGCTTCGGTCGGGGCGAGCCGCTGCTGATGGAGGCCGGAGGCGCCCTCTCGCTGGTCGATGTGCCCGACTCCTCGCCATCTGCCGGAGCAGCTCGTGCGGCCCTGTCGACGTGTTACGACCTGAGGTTTCCCGAGCTGTATCGGGCCCAGCTGGATGCCGGCGCAACGCTTTTCGTCATACCTGCGGCGTGGCCTGCGGCACGGGTGCGGCACTGGACGCTGCTCGCGCACGCCCGTGCGATCGAGAACCAGTGCGTTGTCGTGGCCTGCAACACTGCGGGCACCCACGCGGGCGTGGAGATGGCCGGGCACAGCCAGGTCGTGCTGCCGACCGGGGATGTCGCAGCCATGGCCGGGAGGGATGAGCAGGTGCTCAGCGTCGAGGTCGACATGAGCGTGGTCAGTGACTACCGCACCAGCTTCCCGGTCCTGCGTGATCGCCGGCTGCCGCCGGTACCACTGCTGCAACAGCGGCCCGGATGAGCCGTGTCAGGGTGCGGGCGCCGGAGCTGGTCGGCCGCGGATGGCTGAACACCGGGGGTGATCGGCTCCGCCTGTCCGACCTTCGCGGTCGAGTTGTCGTCCTCGACTTCTGGACTTTCTGCTGCGTCAACTGCCTGCACGTCCTGGATGAGCTGCGCCCTTTGGAGGAGAGGTTCACCGACTCCCTTGTCCTCATTGGGGTTCACTCGCCGAAGTTCGAGCACGAGGCCGACCCGGAAGCGCTGGTCGCCGCCGTCGAGCGGTATGCCGTGCAGCACCCGGTCCTGGATGACCCGGAGCTGCTGACCTGGCAGGCGTACACCGCCAAGGCGTGGCCGACGTTGGTCGTCATCGACCCCGAGGGGTATGTCGTGGCGTCCATGTCGGGTGAGGGACATGCCCACGGGCTTGTGGTCCTGATCGAGGAGCTCATCGCGGAGCACCGCGCAAAGGGCACGCTACGGCGTGGCGATGCGCCCTACGTCCCTCCGCCGGCACCGGACACGGCGCTGCGGTTCCCCGGCAAAGTCGTTGTCCTGCCTGATGGTTCGTTCCTCGTCTCCGACACCGCACACCACCAGCTGGTCCACCTTGAGGCCGACCTCGTCACTGAGCGGGCCCGGATCGGCGGGCCGACCCAGTTCCGGGAGCCGCAGGGCCTGGTGCTGTTGCCGCCGGACGTGGCGACGCGCGTGGGTTATGACGTCGTCGTGGCCGACAGCGTCAACCATCAGGTCAAGGGTGTTTGCCTGGCTGACGGTCGGGTCCTGACGCTGGCCGGAACAGGGCGACAGCTGCGTAGGCGCGCGGGCGGCGGGCTTGCTCTCACCCAGGATCTGTCGACGCCCTGGGATGTCGCGTGGTTCATCGACCGGGTCGCCATCGCCATGGCAGGCGTGCATCAGCTCTGGGTGCTACATCTGGCGGCTGACCCCGCGGACAACACGGTCGCCGTCCTGGCGGGCACCTCCGCCGAGGGCATCCGCGACGGCTCGGCCCACGAGGCCTGGTTCGCCCAACCGTCCGGGCTGGCCACGTCCGAGGACGGCCAACGCCTGTGGGTCGCCGACTCAGAGACATCGGCCTTGCGCTCGATCTGCCTGACACAGAACGGTTTTGAGGTCGAGACCCACGTTGGCCAGGGGCTCTTCGACTTCGGGCATCGTGACGGTGCCGCTGACGATGCGCTGCTGCAGCACCCACTGGGCGTCACCGTTCTGCCGGACGGCTCGGTCGCGATCAGTGACACCTACAACGGTGCCATCCGCCGTTTCGACCCCTCCAACGGCGAGGTCTCGACCCTCACGACCGACCTGCGCGAACCCAGCGATGCGGTGGTCGAGATGGTTGACGGTCTGGCGCGCCTGGTCGTGGTGGAGTCGGCCGGACACCAGCTGGTGCGTGTGCCGCTCCCTGCGACGGCCCAACGCGTCCAGGGCCCCGCGCGCCAGAGCCGTCGCCCGCCGACATCGCTGCCGGACGGCCCGGTCTCCCTGGTCGTCTCGTTCACTCCGCCCGCCGGCCAGAAGCTGGACCACCGCTGGGGTGACCCGACCCGCCTGGTGGTCTCCTCGACCCCCGCGGAGCTGCTGGTCCAGGGGGCCGGCAGCGCGCAAGGGCTGACCC
>JAYSQH010000439.1:0-1924 GCA_043721655.1 Phycicoccus sp.
CGCCCGACCCGCCTCCCTCGTCATCGCCATCGACGGCCCGTCCGGCACCGGCAAGTCCAGCGTCTCCAGGGCAGTCGCACAGCACCTCGAGATCGCCTACCTCGACACCGGTTCCATGTATCGTGCGCTGACCTGGTGGTGTGTTGACCAGGGAGTCGACCTTGACGACGTCGATGCAGTTGCGCAGGCCGCCAGGGATCTTCCTCTGGTCATGGATACCGATCCAGGGTCCCCCTCGATACAGGTCGCGGGCGTGGTGATCGACGATGCCATCAGGACAACCGAGATCTCCGCGTCGGTGTCGAAGGTCGCGACCAATCTCGGGGTGCGCCATGAGATGTGCCGTCGTCAGCGGACCCTCATCGACGAGTGCGTCGAGGCCAGCAGGGGAGTGGTGGCCGAGGGGCGCGACATCACGACCGTGGTCGCCCCCGACGCCGACGTGCGGATCCTGATGGCCGCCAGCCAAGAGGCTCGACTGGGCAGGCGCGCCAGGGAGCTCCACGGCCAGGCCGGCGAGGCGGCGATCAGCTCCACCCACGACCAGATCGTGCGTCGCGACCGGGACGACTCGACGGTGTCAGAGTTCATGGTGGCCGCGCCGGGCGTGACGCTCCTGGATACCACGGACCTTGAATTTGAGCAGTCGGTCGATGCCGTGCTGGAGCTGGTCGGCGCCAGGACCGCCCCCACGAGCCCGGCTGGCGCGGTTTCGGGTAGCGCGCCGGCGGACACACCAGCCGCGGACTGAGCTCTTGTGGACGGGGACCGGACAGAAGTAGGGGACAATGGGGGTTCCCGAGCGTGACAAACCGGTGTGAGTGAGCCGGACCGTTCGGGTGACCAACCGGACACGCCCCGGATTCAGCCGGCGGTGTGACATCCCATGCGGTGAAAACCACCGCTGAGCGCTGAAGGACCCTGCCGTGAGCGAGCATCCCAAAACCGTTAGTACCAAAGAGATCGACGACCTGTCGGTTGAGCGCGCCCTGCGCGTGGGCCTGGACGAGTTCGAGCTCGACGACGAGGACGTGTCGCTGCTCGACCGCGAAGACGACCAAGACATTGCCGAGGTGGAGAAGGGCCCGGTCCCGGTCGTCGCCATCATCGGGCGCCCGAACGTCGGCAAGTCAACCCTGGTCAACCGCATCCTGGGCAGGCGTGAGGCCGTCGTCGAGGACGTCCCCGGCGTGACCCGCGACCGTGTCGCCTACGACGCCGAATGGACCGGCACCCGGTTCACCCTCGTGGACACCGGCGGCTGGGAGGTGGACGCAACAGGCATCCACCTGCGTGTCGCCGAGCAGGCCGAGATCGCCATCGAGCTCGCGGACGCAGTCATGTTCGTCGTCGACGCGACCGTCGGAGCAACCGACACCGACGATGCGGTGGTCAAGCTCCTGCGCAAGTCCGGCAAGCCGGTCATCCTGGTGGCCAACAAGGTCGATGACCCACGAACCGAGGCCGACGCGGCCATGTTGTGGTCCTTCGGCCTGGGCCAGCCGTGGCCGGTCTCCGCCCTGCACGGTCGTGGTAGTGGCGATGTCCTGGATGCCCTTCTCGCCGTCCTGCCCACGTTCTCGGCTGTTGGCGATGCCTATCCGCGCGGCGGACCCCGTCGGGTGGCGCTGGTCGGCCGCCCCAACGTGGGCAAGTCGAGTCTGCTCAACCGCCTCGCCGGCGAAGAACGTGTCGTTGTCGACAAGGTTGCCGGCACGACGCGCGACCCGGTCGACGAGCTGATCGAGCTGGGCGGCAAGATGTGGCGCTTCGTGGACACGGCTGGTATCCGCCGTCGGGTCCACCAGACCCGCGGGGCCGACTTCTACGCCTCGTTGCGCACCCAGACAGCGCTCGACAAGGCCGAGGTCGCCGTCGTGCTGATCGACGCTGAGGATGCGATCGCCGAGCAGGACATCCGCGT
>JAYSQH010000440.1:0-2357 GCA_043721655.1 Phycicoccus sp.
GACGGTCTCCGCGGCAACTGGACCCACGGCTGGTGTCAACGGCGCCGGCCTGCAGGGCGGGCAGACAACGCCGCACACGCTGAACGAGATCAAGTCCACCTGCGCGGCTGGCACTGTTGGCACCTACGGCGTCGACATGGGCAGCGGGACTGCCGGCCAGGACGGCAACGTCGACACGATCACCTTCAACGACGCGGTCACCAACTTCCAGTACGTCTGGGTGGACCGCATCAGCGGCCTCAACCGGGTCGCGACTGCCGTGAAGGCCTCGCAGGCGCTCTTCGATGTCGCGGGAGCCTCCGCTGGCGCTTCGGCCAACGATGCTTCCGCCGTGGTGCTCGCCAGCAGTATGGGATTCGCTGACGGCGTGAGCGGTGTGCCGCTGGCCGCCGCACTCAAGGGTCCGCTTCTGCTCACGGCACAGTCGAGCCTTGACCCGGCGACTGCCACAGAGATCACTCGCACCCTTCCCGCAGGGGGCACGGTGTACGTCCTTGGAGGCGTCGGCGCCATCAGCGACACCGTGGCCACATCGCTGACGAGCCGCGGGTTCAAGGTCACCCGGCTCTGGGGCACCACTCGTTTCGAGACTGCGGTGGCCGTGGCCAAGAGCATCACCGGAGCCACAAAGGTGCTCCTCACCTCAGGGCTCAACTTCCCTGACGCCCTGAGCGCCGGTCCGGCCGCAGCCCACGTCGGTGGCGTGGTGCTGCTGACCTCCGGCCCCACCATGGCGACCGCGACGAAGACGTACCTGACGCAACACCCCGGTGTCGAGGTCTTCGCCGTCGGTGGCGACGCAGCCAAGGCTGCGCCGACCACAGCGACCGACCACCGGCTGGTCGGTGTCGACCGGTACGAGACCGGAACCAAGGTTGCCGCCACGTTCTTCAGCAATCCCGACTCGGTCACCTTCGCGTCTGGTCAGAACTTCCCGGACGCCCTGAGCGGTGGAGCCTTCTCGGCGCTGATCGACTCGCCGATCCTGCTCGTGCGCAGCGACATCGTTCCCGCCGTGGTCACGTCGTACCTCCAGAAGAACGAGAGGTCGGTGTCCACCTCCGCTCTGGTCGGCGGCGCCGGCGTGGTCAAGGACAGTGTGCTGTTCTCCCTAGAGGACAGCCTGAACGGGTTCTGACCGCCCTGGCTCCAACCTCACCCCCAGCAGGGGCTCTCCGAGAACGTTCGGGGAGCCCCTGCTGGGTTGGGTCGCAGGACGAACGCAACCCCGCCGCCGATGGGTGTATCGGTCAGGTCACGGGCAGAAGGTTCGGGCGCTTGCAGGTGAGGGACTCCACTGGGGGCTGGCCTCGCACGTGTTCCCAGGCCCAGGGAATCAGGTTCGAGCCAACCCAGGCGGACTCTTCAAGGGCCACCCGCACGCGGCCCGGCCGCGGCCCGGCCGGCAGCTCGGCTCGCCAGTCCTGCACCTCGCACCCGACTGCCTCGGCCAGCGCAGCAGCGGTGCGGCGATGCCCCTCGCTGTTGGCGTGCAGCCGGTCGGTGTGCCACAACGCCGGATGGCTGGCGGCGGGCACCGAGGCGAGGTCGACCACGATCGAGCCGTAACGCTCGCGACACTGCAACGTGACCGAGTTCAGAAACTGCAGTCGCCCGCGCAACACGACCGCCAGCGGCGCGACACGCGCCATATCCGGCATGGTGAACGTCAGGACTGTGGCACCCACCGCGGCCAGCTCAGCATGCATCGCGTGGAGGTCAGCCCGAAGCGCGTCGCGGTCGAACCTGGGCCTCAGCACGTCGTTGACGCCGGCCACGACCACGGCGAAATCGGGCTGAAGCACCAGCGCCGGCTGCAGCTGCGTCTCTCGAACCTCGTGCGCTGTCTGCCCGCGCACCGCGAGGTTGGCGTAGAGCAGGCCAGGGTGGATCACGTTCAGATGGCCGGCGAACCGGTCAGCCCACCCGATGTAGCTCCCGTCAGGGCCTGGGTCCTCAAGGCCCTCGACGGTGCTGTCTCCGATCGCCACGAGACGAAGCGGCATACCCGCGTTCGTCACGTTCGCGACCGCGTCTTGAGCGCGTCGATCAACGTGCGAGCGGCTGAGATCGGGGTGAAGGCTTTGGCTGCCTGCGTGAGTGCTGCCTGAGATTCCGTGTCGAGGTCGAGTTCGGCTGCAGCGACGTTGAGCTCGAGCTGCTCGACGCTGGAGGCACCCGGGATGACCACGACCTGGGGCAGGCTGAGCAGCCACGCCAGCGCCACCTGCGAGGGCGTGGCGTGGTGGACGTCCGCCACCTGGCGCAGCGTGTCCAGCATCGGCGCCGCCCGGCGCAGGTTCTCCGAGCCGAACAGCGCGTTGGCGGCCCGCACTCCGCCGGGCCGGTTGTCCTCG
>JAYSQH010000441.1:0-1852 GCA_043721655.1 Phycicoccus sp.
AGAACCGAGGTCCTCATCAGGGGCGCCTCGTCCGAGAGCGGGTTGGCGAGGCGCACGGTGCTCCGACGCGGGTCATCTGCTTCCAGACCGAGGTCGTCATGGCTGTCGGGCGACACGAACGGATAGGTCAGCACCTCGACGAACCCCTGCGCGGCGAGAGTGTTTGCCAGGATTCGCCGGACCCGCTGGCCATGCGTCAGCCCCCGGCCGCTGCCCGCCTGAGGAAGCACCGAGGGGATCTGGTCGTAGCCGCGTAGCCGAACAACTTCCTCGGCGAAGTCAGGCCCGTTGTGCAAGTCGGGTCGCCAGGAGGGCGGTAGTACCGAGAGCGTCAGCGCCCCAGAATCCGACAGCTCAACAACGTCGCAACCGATCTCGCGAAGGGTCTCGATGACGTCGGCATGGCTGTACGGGAGACCGACCAACCTGGCTGGAAGGCTCGGGTCGAGGTCGATCCGGGCCCGCGAGGGGCGGTGGTCGACATCTGTGACCCCGTCGTCGACGACGCCCCCGCCGAACTCCACGAGCAGGTCGACCGCGAGCTGGGCGGCGACGGCAGTGACGTCCGGGTCCACCCCACGTTCGAATCTCTTGGAGGCCTCAGTGGTCAGCTTGTGACGACGTGAGGAACGCGCGACCGAGGTCGGGTCGAAGTGCGCCGCCTCGACCAGCACGTCGGTCGTGGACGGGCCAACCTCGGACGTCGCGCCACCCATCACGCCGGCGATGGCCAGCACAGCCGTGCCACCGTCGGTGATCAGCAGGTCCTGGGGGTAGAGCGTGCGCACCACGCCATCGAGGGTCTTCAACGTCTCACCGGCCTGCGCGCGACGCACCACGATCGGCCCGCGCAACGTCGAGACGTCAAAAGCGTGCAACGGCTGGCCCAGTACGAGCATCACGTAGTTGGTCACGTCGACAGGCAGCGAGATGGGTCGCATCCCCATCTGGGTGATTCGCTTGGCCATCCACCCCGGCGACGAGGCAGACGGGTCGATCCCCCTCACGATCCGGGCCACGTATCGGTCGCAACCCTCGCGGTCGTTCAGCGGCGCCTCGTCGGCCAGCTGGACGGCATACCCGCTGGTGTTGGCCAGGGCGGTCGCAAGCGCAGCGGGGTCAAGGAAGGTCCCACCGGTGGCGTGGGCGTACTCACGAGCCATGCCGCGCATGCTGAGGCAGTAGCCGCGGTCGGGAGTGACGGTGACCTCGACGACCTCGTCGGCCAGGCTGAGAAGCTCGATCGCATCGTCTCCGGGGGTCAGTCTGCCTGCCTCGTGTTCGCCGAGGAACGACTGGAGCACGATGATGCCGTCGCCATCCTCACCGAGGCCCAGCTCACGTGCCGAGCAGATCATCCCGTTGCTGATGTGGCCGTAGGTCTTTCGGGCGCCTATGGCCAAGCCACCCGGCAGGACGGCCCCCGGAAGCACGACGACGACGAGGTCATCGACGACGAAGTTCGTGGCGCCACAGATAACCCCCTGAGGCGTTCCCTCGGTCAGCCGCTGACCGTTCTGGCCGACGTCGACCTGGCACCAGCGGATCGGCTTGCCGTTCTTCTGCGGCTCCTCGACGATCTCGAGAACGCGGCCGACGACAAGAGGACCGGTGATGTCACCGCCGTGCAGGTCCTCCTCCTCAAGTCCCAGCCGAACCAGGCTGGCGGCGACCTCACGACCAGTTGCGGCCGGTGCACCCTCGACATACTCACGCAGCCATGAAACTGGCGCCCGCATCAGATCTCCATCCCGAACTGCGTGCTGAACCGCACGTCACCCTCGACCATCTCGCGCATGTCCTTGACCCCATGGCGCAGCATCAGTGCCCGCTCGATGCCCATGCCGAACGC
>JAYSQH010000442.1:0-2203 GCA_043721655.1 Phycicoccus sp.
GGCCCACGCGAGCACCGGCGCTTCCGAGATACGAATGGTCCGGAACGCTTAGCTGGTTAGTCGCATCGATAGCGCGATCTGTTGCCGCCCCCGGTGATACAAACCTGCTCACGGACCTGGATCGGGCTTGGCTGCCACTCACGACCCGCTACCTTGGGCCGGTGGCCACACCCGTTGCGCTCCCGTTTGACCCGATCCGTCGTGCCGCCGACCTCTGGCGCTCCCGCTGGGGGACGCGATCCCAGCCCGTCGCGATGGCCTCGGCAACCTCGATCTTGCGCGTGCAGCAGCTGCTCCTGGGCAACTTCGACGCAACGGTCGGTCGACACGGACTGACGTTTGCGCGATACGAGGCCTTGGTTCTGCTGGCGTTCAGCCGCGACGGGCGGCTGCCGATGGGCAAGATCGGGCGGCGGCTGATGGTCCATCCCACCAGCGTCACCAACATCATCCAGCGTCTGGCGGCCCAGGGGCTGGTGGAGCGGACCCCCAACCCGGATGACGGCCGCGGAATGCTTGCGTCGATCACGCCGCGAGGTCGCGAGGTGATGGAGGTCGCGACCAAGGATCTGGTGGCCACCGGGTTCAGCCTCGGCACACTGACCGAGGCCGAGCACGAGCAGCTTTTTGTACTCCTCCGTAAGGTGCGCATCGCGGCCGGCGACTTCAGCGGCTGAGCAGGATGCGGGTCGCCGGTCAGATCGGCCAGTATTCGATAAGCCGTGACATTTAGTAGGACGTCCTAGTAAATTGTCGCCATGAACACGGAGACCACGGAGAGCACGCAGCCTGCCGACCCCCCGACGTCCGGCCAGGTGCGGTGGCAGCAGCGGTATGACGCCGCACTTGCCAAGGGCCTGGTGCGAACAGCGGACTTCACGACGCTGTCCGGCGTGCAGGTCGACCCCGTCTATGGTCCTTCCGGCTCCGACGAAGAGGTCGCGGCCGCGTACCCGGGATTCGAGCGGATCGGCTGGCCGGGGGAGTTCCCCTTCACTCGCGGGCTCCACGCCACCGGACATCGCGGTCGCCCATGGACGATCCGGCAGTTCGCCGGTTTCGGCAACGCCGAGCAGACCAACGAGCGCTACAAGATGATCCTGTCCCGCGGGGGTGGCGGCCTCAGTGTCGCCTTCGACATGCCGACCCTGATGGGCCGTGACTCCGATGAGACGCTGAGCCTGGGTGAGGTGGGCCACTGCGGAGTGGCGATCGACTCGGCTGCCGACATGGAGACCCTGTTCAAGGACATTCACCTGGGCGACGTGACGACGTCGATGACGATCAGCGGCCCTGCGGTCCCCGTGTTCTGCATGTACATCGTCGCGGCGGAACGACAGGGAGTTGATCCGGGGATCCTGAACGGCACCTTGCAGACGGACATCTTCAAGGAGTACATCGCCCAGAAGGAGTGGCTGTTCGAGCCCGAGCCGCATCTCCGCCTGATCGGCGACCTGATGGAGTACTGCTCGGTCAACATCCCGGCATATAAGCCCTTGTCGGTCTCCGGTTATCACATCCGCGAGGCCGGTTCCACGGCCGCGCAGGAGCTCGCGTTCACCCTCGCCGACGGGTTCGGCTACGTCGAGCTGGGACTGTCCAGGGGCATGGACGTCGACGTCTTCGCCCCCGGACTGTCCTTCTTCTTCGACAGCCACCTCGACTTCTTCGAGGAGATCGCCAAGTTCCGTGCAGCCCGCCGGATCTGGGCGCGATGGATGCGTGACACGTATGGCGCCAAGACCGACAAGGCACAGTGGCTGCGATTCCACACCCAGACCGCCGGTGTCTCGCTCACGGCCCAGCAGCCGATCAACAACGTCGTGCGCACGGCGGTGCAGGCGCTCGCTGCGGTGCTCGGCGGCACGAACTCGTTGCACACCAACGCTCTTGACGAAACCTTGGCCCTGCCGACTGAGCAGTCGGCCGAGGTTGCCCTGCGCACCCAGCAGGTGATCATGGAGGAGACCGGCGTCGTCAACGTCGCCGATCCGCTGGGCGGGTCGTGGTATGTCGAGGCGCTCACCGATCGGATCGAGGCTGACGCTGAGGCGATCTTCGACACAATCCGCGCCATGGGCGAGCTGGGCCGCAAAGCCGGTCCGGACGGCTCGGTCGAGCACGAGGTCGGCCCGATGACGTCTGGGATTCTGCGCGGTATCGAGGACGGCTGGTTCATGTCCGAGATCGCGGACGCCGCCTT
>JAYSQH010000443.1:0-2933 GCA_043721655.1 Phycicoccus sp.
GAGTCGGGCGTAACGGATTGAGGTCTCGATGACAGCAACAGAGTCCAACGAGGTTCCGACAGACGACGCAAAGGGCGCCCTCGATATAGAGGTGAGTCGGGTGGTGCCCCTTCCTTTGGACAAGGTCTGGCAAGTCCTGACCACCAATGCCGGCGCCGAGGCACTGCTCGGCGGGGGGGCCCGGCTGGGCACGAAGGGCGAGCCGTGGCACAGCGCGGACGGCAGCCATGGCGTGGTTCGCAGCTTCCACCCGATGCAACAGGTCCGCCTCACCTGGCACGCCGACGAGCACGCTCCCGCGACGCTCGTCGACCTACAGCTCACGGCAGAGGGCGATGGCACTCGAATGGGCCTGCGACAGGAGCACATTCAGAATGTCGCCATGAGCCAGGGTCTGCAGCAACGCTGGGAGGAAGCCCTCGGCAGGATCGGCAGCGCCACCGCCTGATCCAGCTGGTCGTCAGCGCTGCGCTGAGTGGAGCTGGCGGTCAGTCCTCATTGCCCTTGTCGTCCCACGCCTTGTCCTCCGCGTCCCAGCGCTCAGTGTTCGCCTTGGCGTGGGAAAGCGCCTGCTCGGCCTCCCCGTGCGTGGCGAACGGACCCATCAGCCGATCCTGGGGACTCTTGCTGTCGTCGTCCTCGACCTGTCCGGTGTTCACGTTGAACCAGAACGCCATGGCAACCTCTCTTTGGGTCAACTGCGTCGGTCAGCCTTTGCCGCCTTGCCTAGACTCCACCGTATGCCGATCACCTACGCCAGCGTCGCGCCCGGCGCCCTGAGTGCTCGTCGCGCGGTCCCCTCCTCGATTGTCCGGCCCGAGTATGTCGACCGGCCGGCTCCCGCGAAGTACACCGGTCCCGAGGTCAAGGACGCCGAGACCATCGAGAAGATGCGAGTCGCCGGGCGCATCGCGGCCCAGGCGATGGAGGCCGCCGCCGAAGCGATCGCTCCTGGCGTCACGACCGACGAGCTCGACCGGATCGCCCACGAGTTCATGCTCGACCACCACGCCTACCCCTCGACGTTGGGCTATCGCCACTTCCCGAAGTCGGTGTGCACCAGCGTCAACGAGGTCATCTGTCACGGCATCCCCGACGACCGTCAGCTCGAGGACGGCGACATCGTCAACATCGACATCACCGCGTTCATCGGCGGCGTCCATGGGGACACTGATGCCACCTATCTTTGCGGGAACGTCGAAGAAGAGTCCCGGCTGCTGGTCGAGCGCACCCACGAGGCAATGATGCGTGGCATCAAGGCTGCCGTCGCCGGTCGCGAGATCAACATCATCGGCCGAGTAATCCAGAGCTACGCCAAGCGTTTTGGCTACGGTGTGGTCCGGGACTTCACCGGCCACGGCATTGGCACGGCGTTCCACTCCGGCCTGGTGGTACCGCATTACGACGCGGCTCCGCAGTACGACGTCGTCATCGAGCCGGGCATGACCTTCACCATTGAGCCGATGCTGAACCTAGGCACTCCCGAGTGGGACATGTGGGATGACGGCTGGACCGTCGTCACCAAGGACCGCAGACGCTCGGCGCAGTTCGAGCACACCATCCTGATCACCGATACTGGTGCCGAGATCCTCACCCTGCCCTGATCGCAGAATCCCCGACGTCGCTGCAACCGGAAGGCATCCCATGGCCACCAAGCACCACCCGCTCGGCATCGACATCGGCGGCAGCGGCATCAAGGGAGCACCGGTGGACCTTACCGAGGGCACGTTTGCCAGGGATCGGATGCGCCTTGACACGCCCAAGGTCTCCTCGCCGGCGGCGGTCGCAGATCTGGTCGCGGAGATCGCGGCACACTTCGCCGATGACACGGGCGACTCGCCCATCGGCGTGACACTGCCCTCGGTGGTGACCAACGGAATCGTTCGCAGCGCCGCCAATATCGACTCCTCCTGGATCGGCACCGACGCGCGAAAGCTGTTGAGCGACAGGCTCGGTCGTCCGGTGACAGTGGTCAACGACGCTGATGCCGCGGGGGTCGGCGAGCTCCACTACGGAGCAGCACGCGACGCACGCGGTCTTGTGCTCATGACGACCTTGGGCACGGGCATCGGCTCAGCATTGCTCTACAACGGCGTGCTGATCCCCAACTCCGAGCTCGGCCATCTTGAGATCGATGGCCACGACGCCGAGAGCCAGGCGGCGGCAAGCATCAGGAGCGACGACAAGCTCTCGTGGGCGGAGTGGGCGGAACGGCTTCAGCGGTACTACTCCCACGTCGAGGACCTTCTCTGGCCGGACCTACTCGTCGTCGGTGGCGGCGTGTCCAGGAAGGCTGACAAGTTCCTGCCGCTCCTGCATCTGCGGGCACCGATCGTGGCAGCTCAGCTCGCTAACTCGGCAGGCATCATCGGAGCGGCCTGGCTGGCCACCAACGCCTGAGGCCTGAGGCGCCAAACGTCAGTCCCCGCAACGTATTTCAGCTAACGAATGCGGGACAGATCGGCAAGCAGCTCCGGCGCGCGACGGTCATAGA
Organism: Phycicoccus sp.; assembly: GCA_043721655.1. GTDB lineage: Bacteria > Actinomycetota > Actinomycetes > Actinomycetales > Dermatophilaceae > UBA4719. The sequence continues at coordinate 2,495 of JAYSQH010000443.1, forward strand.
TGCAGGCACCCCACCACGTCCCCAGCGCCATCGCTCCTGACCCGACGACCAGGCCCAGGCCAAGGGTCAGCCAACCCACCCAGACGGGCCCCACGAGAGCCGCGACCCCGACACCGAGCAAGGGTAGGTTCAGCACGAAGACTGCGCTCCCGGCAAAGGCCTGGACCACGATCGTCAGGGCCGAGGAGCCCGGAGGGGCGCCGAAAGGGTTCTCACCCGGGCCCGGCACGGGATACGGCTTGAGCGCGCTCATCACGTTGGCAACACCGAACCCGGTGAGCAGGAATCCCAGGCCGACCCCAAGCATGGCCGGCCACAGGCTCCATCGGCCGGTGAGCCCACTAGACAGGACGGCGTAGACAGGCAGGAGAATGGCGCCCAACGCCGCTGCCGGCACCAGCCGGCCGATCCGGTCTGCACGGCCGGGAACCCCAGTGGC
>JAYSQH010000444.1:0-2577 GCA_043721655.1 Phycicoccus sp.
GCATGGTGGTACTGCAGCGAGAGCGACTGACCGGCACTGATGTGGAGCAGCTTGCCGACGTACGAGCCCTCGACCAGCGCGAAGATCTCCTCGTGGCCCCAGGGCTTGGCGACGTGCTCGGGCGGGCGAATGGCTTGGTCACGCGGCGGTTGGGTCACGGTGTCCTTAAACGTCATTGGAGATGGCGGTGTGGTCTGACTCAATGCGGTCCAGTCGGGCCACACCGATCTTGGCGTCGGCCATGCCGTAGAACACGTATCGCACGCCGTCGATGGTTTCGATGGCAGTCGGGAACACCACGTTCGGGACGACGCCAGCGGTCTCGTCCGCAGTCTCGGGGGCAAGGATCGGCATCTCGGTACGAGCGATCACCCGTGACGGGTCGTCGGCATCGAGCAGCATCGCCCCGGCGGCGTACTCCACCTTCTGGGTGGTCGGGTCGAATCCGACGGGGATGTGGCCAGTCACGCCATGATGGATCAGCAGCCAGCCCTCGGGCACCCGAAGCGGGGGCGGTCCGGCACCGATCTTGAGCGCCTCGTAGGGGAACTCGGACAGGGCCACCAGGCGGTGGTTCTCGGGCCGGGACAGGGCGCGCACGTCGGCAAGAGCCAGCTCGACCGGCACGTAGGAGATCCAGATGCCGGGCCGCGGGTCGCTCACCCCGGCAGGAAGGTGCTCGATCTCGCCGGGTCGCAGCCAGCCGAGGTCCCACATGGGGCGGTGCAGCATCGCGTACGACATACGGCCGTCCGGGCCGGTGACCGGCTCGGGAAAGAACACCGCGTCCTTGTTGGGGAACATGCACAGGTCGGTGTCCAGGTCAGGCTGGTAGGTGAACTGGACAGGTCCGAGGCGCCGCCAGCGCTCCAGGTCGTCGGAGACCGCGAGAGCGAGCCGCGGGCCGAGCGGTCCGAACGCCACATACGTCATGACATGTACGCCCAGGCTCGGCACCCACGTCACGCGAGGGTCCTCGACCCCGGCGTTGTCGGCGCCACGTTCCCACCCCTCGTCCGGGGCGAGCACGACGCTCTTGCGCTCGACCCCGACCGGGACTCCGTCGCGCAGGACTACCTCGGCAAACCCGACGCGTGAGACGTTGCCGTCCGCGACGATGCGAGGGAGCAGGTGCAACCGCCCGTCGGGGGTGCGTCCGCTGGCGGGGTTGAGAACGCCGGCGGTCTCGAGTGGGTTGCCGGGCTCGGGCGTCATGATGACGCCGAGGCGGGTCAGGGTGTATGGGACGGTGGTGGGTATCGACAAGTGGGTCAACCTTTCACGCCTGAGCCGAGCTCAGACGAGGTGAAGTGCTTCTGGAAGGCCACGAACAGCGCCACCGCGGGAGCCGCGAGGACGACCGAGCCGGCCAGGATCGCGCCATAGGGGTTGGCGGCGCGACCGGCGATGTTGCTGATGTAGTTGGCGAGCGAGACCGCAAGCGGCTGTAGGTTGGCATCCTTGGTGACCAGGAACGGCCAGAGGAACTCGTTCCATGGCCCAATGAAGGTGATGAGCGTGGCCGTGAGCAGCGCCGGCCGGACCAGTGGGAGCGCGACCGACCACAGAATCCGAAGCTCGTTGGCGCCGTCGATGCGGGCTGCCGCGAAGAGATCCTCAGGCAGCGCCAGGAAGAACTGCCGGAAGATGAAAACGGCGACAGAGTTGATCGCGAACGGCAGGATCATGCCCAGATAGCTGTCGGCGAGCCCGTAGTTGCGCACGATCATGACGTAGAGCGGGATGATCAACAGCTGGAAGGGCACGACCTGCACGAGCAGCATCATCGCGAACAGGCTGCTCCGGCCGCGGAAGTGCAGCCGAGCGAGGGCATAGCCGGCGAGCACCCCGAGCGTGATGGTGAACAGGATCACCCCGCCGGTGAAGATGCCGGAGTTGGTCAACGAGCGCAGCAGGTCCACCCGCTCGTTGATCTGCTCGTAGTTGTGCAGGGTCACGCCGTGCGTCGGGATGGCCCCGGCTATCGACGTGTCCGGCGTTGCCTGCAGCGAGCCGATGACCATGTAGTAGAAGGGAAACAGGAAGACGACGGCCCCGACGAGGAGGACGACCATTCGTGGCCAGGTGCGGAACCTCACCTTGTCAGACTTGTCAGACATGTCAGTCCCTCTCCAGTAGGTATCGGTTGATGAGCGAGACCGCAAGGACGCCGATGACCAGGATCACGCCGATGGCCGAGGCGACGTCGGGGCTGCCCTGCTCGATGCCCTTCTGGTACATGACGAACACGGGGGACGTTGAGGCCCCATCAGGCCCGCCGCCGTTGGTCAGCAGGTAGGGCTCGGTGAACAGGTTGGCTCCCGTGATCGTTGAGAGGATCACCACGAGAGTGGTGGCCGGCCGAACGCCGGGAACCGTGACGTTCATGAAGGAGCGGAACGTTCCGGCGCCGTCGACCGATGCCGCCTCGTACAGCTCCTTGGGCACGTTCTGCAGCGAGGCGAGATACAGCAGGATGAAGAAGCCGAGCTGCTTCCACGTCACGAAGATGGCGATCACCGGCATCGCCAGTCCGCTGTTGACCAACCACGACGGGTCGGGGGCGAGCGTGCCGAG
>JAYSQH010000445.1:0-3845 GCA_043721655.1 Phycicoccus sp.
GACCTGATCATCTCAGGTCACACCCACCAGCCTTACGTCTGCAACGTGCCCGATCCGGAAGGCCAACAGCGTCTGGTGACCTCGGCGTCGTCGTTCGGCCGGCTGTTCACCGAGACCAACCTGAGGTTCAACACCAGTTCGAACGACATCGTGCGCGAATCGGTCGCAGGCACCAACATGATCGTGAGCCGGGACGTGACCAAGGCGGCCGACGAGACCTCGATCATTAACAGCTACAAGGCGTTGATTGCGCCGATCGCGAACAAAGTGCTGGGCAACATTACGGCCGACATCACTCGGGCGCCGAGTACAGCCGGTGAGTCCGCCCTCGGTGACCTCATCGCCGACGCACAGGTCAACGACCCGTCCGTGGTCACCGGTGGGCAAACACCCTTGGTCGCGTTCATGAACCCGGGAGGCATTCGCGCGGACCTTCTCTTTGCCAAGACGGTGGGGCCGGATCCAGCCAACCCCCTGGAGGCCGAGGATGGCATCGTCCGGTACGAGGAGGCGTTCACGGTCCAGCCGTTCAACAACTACCTGGTCTCGATGAACCTGACCGGCGCGGACATCTGGAGCCTCCTGGGGCAGCAGTGGTCGGGCGGCAAGATTCTGCAGGTCAGCAACGGCCTTCACTACACGGTGACGGGCGCCGGCACCGCGAGGACTGTCACGGCGCTCACCATCAACGGCGTTGCCGTGGCCAACAGCGGCTTGACCAAGTACCGCATCGTGACCAACAACTTCCTCTCCGATGGTGGCGACAACTTCCTCGCGTTCAAGAACGGGACCAACAAGTACATCGGAGGCCTCGACATTGACGCCTTCGCGAAGTACCTGGCGACCGTGTCGCCGTACGGCCCGTCGTCGCGCGACCGCATCACGAAGCTGCCGTAACCACCTTCACCCCGACCGAACACCTCGGAAGGCCCGTTTCGACCCGTAGACGGGCCGAATTCGGGCCTTCCGCGGTGTTCGGTGCGTCGTGGCTGGGGCTTGCGGGTGGGCTCAGGCGTCGGCGAGCGTCTCGTCCTGGATGCGGGGCTCGCTGCCGGGAACGAAGCGGTAGCCGACGTTGCGCACGGTCCCGATCAGCACCTCGTACTCGAGGCCCAGCTTGGCGCGCAGACGTCGCACGTGGACGTCCACCGTGCGCGTCCCGCCGAAGTAGTCGTATCCCCACACCTCTTGCAACAGCTGCGCCCGGGTGAAGACCCGACCGGGGTGCTGGGCGAGGTGCTTGATCAGCTCGAACTCCTTGTAGGTCAGGTCGAGCAGCCGCCCGCTGATCCGGGCCGAGTAGGTGGTCTCGTCGATGACCAGCTCGCCGGCGGTGATCTGGCCGCTGGTCTGGTCGTCGTCTGCGGACAGGGCGAGCGAGCCGATGGCCAGCCGCAGCCGTGCCTCGACCTCGGCGGGTCCGGCGCTGTCCAGCAGCACGTCGTCGACGCCCCATTCGGCGGTCAGGCCGGCGAGCCCGCCCTCGGTCAGGATCGCCAGCAGCGGCACCGAGACGCCGGTGGCGCGGAGCATCCGGCACAGGGACTTGGCCGCAGCCAGCTCCCGGCGTGCGTCCACCAGGACGACGTCGGCAGGAGGACTGTTGACCAGGGCGGCAGGCTCAGCAGGAAGAATGCGGACCTGATGGCTGAGCAGGGCCAGCGCTGGCAGCACCTCTGCACTGGGTGCCAGGGCGTTGGTCAGCAACAACAGGTGGGCCACCCTTGGCAGAATAGGTCAGAACCACGTTCTCCGGGGTGCTAGTTCGCCTCGTGAGACCCCTCACACACACGCAGGAGATGCCGGTATGACGAGTGGCCCAGCGGGCGCGACCCGCGCCACGGTGAACGTCACGGTCCGCTACTGGGCCTCGGCCCGGGCGACGGCTGGGCGCGACAGCGAGCGTTTCGTGGGCCGTCGGGTCGGCGACGTGCTGACCGCGGCGGCGGCCGCGCATACGGGGCTCTCGGTCGTCCTTGACGTGTCGACGATCTTGCTGGACGGTCGTGTGGTGACCGTAACTGAGCCGCTGTCGGAGGGGGCCACACTCGAGGTGCTGCCACCGTTTGCCGGCGGGTGATGGGAGGATGCGGCACGTGACCGATGCGACGCCCGAATCCCTGGCGATGACGCGCGCGCAGAGGCGCGCGCAGAGGCGCGCGCAGATGGCCACGGCGACCAGCAACACGGCGGAACCACCTGTGACGCCGGAATTACCTGTGACAGCTGGGCCGACGGCGACACCAGAACCGCGCGGCAAGTCGGAACAGCTTCGGATGACGCGCGCAAGCAAACGCGCCATGGCGGCCGAGGAAGCGGCCACCGACCCGGTTCCGGAGATGCCGCTGCAGCCCTTGGTCACGATCGCCGTCTTGGCCATCGCGAGTCTGCTGACCGTCAGTGCGTTCGCCGGGCCGGTGCTGGTTGCGTTGTCGGTCGCCCTGACTGCGGGCGTCATCGCATGGGGCTGGCCTGGTCTGCTCGGGTTGCCCAGTCCGCGCGGAACGGCCCTCGTGTTAGCCATTGGTTCGGTGGCGGCGATCGGGACGGCCTTGGCGACCCGCGAGGATCCCTTCCTGGCCTGGCTGCCCGCTGCATTCGCCGGTTCTATGATCGTCGCGTTCGTCCACCAGCTCCTGCGTAGGGACGGCCGGCCTCGGCTTGTCGAGTCCGTGGCCTCGACCATCACGGCGCTTGCGATCGTGCTTTCTGGCGCCAGCTTCGTGGCCCTGCCGCGCACTCCGCATGGCGCCTGGCTGGTCGCACTGGCTGCCAGCGCCATGGCAGCGTCCGCGCTCACCGACATGGTCGGCGGCTCGCAGCGGCTGCGGGCCTGGCTGCTGCCGCTGGCAATGCTGGCAGGAGGCGCCGCGGCGATCCTTGTCGGAGTCACGCTCGCCGAGGTCGGATGGGGGCCGTCTGTCCTGCTCGGGGTGCTGACGGCCGGAATCAGCCATGCCATTCGTCGCGCCCTCGCTATGCTGCCGGCGATCAGCGCCGCCCGCTCGCAGCTGGTGAGCGCCAGCGCCTCGGTGCTGACCGGAGGCGTGGTCGTCTACGTTGTGGGCCGGTTCTTCCTCGGCTGACCAAGGCGGTGTATGTGTGGGTCGTATGCCGGCACCTGTCCGAAGACGTCCCGGCCGGTGGCCAAGACGGAGGCTCAGTAGACCAGGGCCTGTGCACCGTCCTGCAGGATCTCCTCGACGAAGGCCGCAGATCCCCGGATCACCGTTCCCGGCAGCAGGTCGGCTTCGGTGAGGTCGCGCCGCGCCGCGCACTGGCTGCACACCGTCACGCGGCCATCTGCGAGCACGACATCGCGCAGCTCTGACAGCTCGGCCGCATGCGGAAGCGAGAACTCCTCGGCTCGTCCGGGAACGGCCAGCCAGGTGGACTCGCCGGTGAGCCAGAGGCTGACCTGGACGCCGCTGGCCAGAGCCGTGGCGGCGACTGTGAACGCCTGGGACAGCTTTTCGGGGGACTCGATGCCCGCGGTGAGCTTGATGACGAGCTGACGTGTGTTCGAGGGCATGGTGCAAGGCTACGATCAGGCCCGTGGTCTTCGAACTTGACGTCAATCTGCCGCCTGCCCTGGCGCCGCTGGCCTGGCTGGTCGGACGCTGGGAGGGTGCCGGCATTGTTGGCTATCCGACCATCGAGTCGGCCCACTTCGGCCAGGAGATCGTCTGCTCCCACGATGGTCGCCCCTTTCTGGAGTGGCACAGCCGCACCTGGCTGCTGGATGACGCCGGCGACAAGGTGCGCCCGCTGGCCACTGAGCTGGGGTTCTGGCGGGTTCTGGACAACGGTGAGGTTGAGCTGTTGCTGACCCACCCGTCGGGCAT
>JAYSQH010000446.1:0-1848 GCA_043721655.1 Phycicoccus sp.
TCAGTCGTGTGTCGTAGCAACAAGACTCGGCGTCGTCGACCCGCCGACAACCGTTGCCGGGCTCAACGCCGCGATCGACGCCTACCGAACCGAGCTTCAGGGCACCGAGGCGGCACGGGACGCTGCGCGGTTCCTGCTCCTGCGCCCGCCACTGCCCTGGAGCGCACGACCCGGCTACAGCGCTATGGCCGGTGCCGCCGTCTCGCTCCTCCCGCAATGGGCCCGACAGCCCCTCCGTCTCCCTTACGTGCCACTGGCCGAGCGGGCGATCGCCATCCCTGTCGGTGGCGCCGCGACCAGCGTGATCCGCTGGGCGCTCAAGCACCCCCACGAGCCGCGTACCTGAGCATGGAGAAGCGCTCCCGCGCTTCCTCACGTCAGGAGATCAGGCTCAGATCAGGAGATCAAGGCGTCGACGAAGGCCTCGGGGTCGAACGGCGCCAGGTCGTCTGGCCCCTCACCGAGGCCGACCAGTTTGACCGGCACGCCGAGCTTGCGCTGAACAGCCACGACGATGCCGCCCTTCGCGGTCCCGTCCAGTTTGGTCAGGACGATGCCGGTGACGTGGACGACCTCAGCGAAGACCTCGGCCTGGCGCAGACCGTTCTGTCCGGTCGTCGCGTCGAGCACTAGCAGGATCTCGTCGATGGGGCTCTGCTTCTCCACGACCCGCTTGACCTTGGCGAGCTCGTCCATCAGCCCGACCTTGTTGTGCAGCCGGCCGGCAGTGTCGATGACGACCACGTCGGCCTCCATCTCGACCGCCGCTTTGACCGCGTCGAAAGCCACCGCAGCAGGATCGGCGCCTTCCCTCTCGGATCGGATTGTGGGCACGCCGACTCGCTCCCCCCAGGTCTGCAGCTGGTCGGCTGCGGCCGCACGGAAGGTGTCGGCGGCACCCAGCACCACGTCCTTGTCCTCGGCCACCAGGACGCGCGCAAGCTTGCCGACCGTCGTGGTCTTGCCCGTCCCGTTGACTCCAACCACCATCACCACCGCGGGTCGGCCATCGACCCGCGAGGAGGCAATCGAACGATCCATCGAGGGGTCCACCAGCTGGAGCAGGTCCTCACGCAGCCAGCCTCGAACGGTCTCCTCATCACGAGCCCCCTCGACCTTGACCCGGGTGCGCAACGAGTCCACCAGCTCCATCGTCGCCTCGACACCTAGGTCCGAGCTGAGCAGCGTGTCCTCGACGTCCTCCCAGGACTGCTCGTCCAGTCCCCCGCTGGACAGAAGGGACAGCAGACCCTTGCCGAATGCAGTGTTGGAGCGAGCCAGCCTGGCCCGAAGGCGCTGCAGGCGACCGACAGCCGACTCGGGGTGCTCGATCGATGGTGCCGGAGCAGCCGTCTGGAGATCACCGGGCTCAAGGGTGTCGACGCTTGTGCCACCGGCGCCACCTGCCAGGGAGTCCCCAGCGTCGGACCCCGAGTCGGACCCAGACTCTGAGCCACTTCCAGCCCGGGTCGAGGGCCTCTGCCCCGGAATGCTTTTGGTTCCGCCGCGGCCACGGCTGCGGACCAGCCCGACCAGCAGAGCGATCCCTGCAAGAGCGATGACTGCCGCAACGGCAAGGATTTCCTGGAGTTGGGTCACAGTTGGCGATTCTCCCAGATTCGTGAAGCGGCCGAGGACGGTGGCGTCACCGCCGGCATCGCAGATGCACCCAGCCGGTGCCGATTCCGGATGCTGCGACTCGTGATGGCTTCGTCTCGGTCAGGACCTCCAGAGTTGGGGATCTTCGTCGATGAACCCCAACCGGCGGTTCATGCCGATGGCGCTTGCGTTGCCAGGGTGATGGAAAGTACGAAGCCAGCGCAGGCCGCGGGAGCGAGCGAACCTGAT
>JAYSQH010000447.1:0-10528 GCA_043721655.1 Phycicoccus sp.
CACCTCGTCGTGAGGCGTTCGGAGGGCGACAATGTGGGGGTGGACGACGCCGCGCGGGAGTACATCCAGGCCATCACCCCCGAGTACCGGCCGCTGTTCGACCGCATCCACCGACTGGTCCTGGAGGTCCACCCCGACCCGCAATTGGTGATCTCCTACCAGATCCCCACCTACAAGGTCGACCGGCACCGCCTCTACGTAGGCGTGTGGAAACACGGGCCGTCGATCTACGGGTGGGAGAGGGACCGCGCCGCCGGCTTCACCGCCGGCCACCCCGAACTGGTGACGAGCAAGGGAACTATCAGGCTCCGGCCCCGGGACGCCGAACGCATCCCCGACGACGAGCTACGCGACCTGGTGCGTGCCGCTCCGCAAGGCTGATCAGGTGAAGATCCGCCCCGGTCCAACGCTTCGGCCACTGCCAGCGCATCGCGCCTCGGCGTCCAGTCCTACAACCCCGGGGTGGAGCGCTTCTGGACTTCGGCTGGCGCCGCATCCTTTCACGGCAGTGCGATGGGGTCCGTTGACGTGCTCGAACAGGCGGAAAGCGCCAGCAAACTCACAACTGCCAGCGCGGCCGGCCGCAGACGTGCCATGAGCGGGACCATACCCGTCGATGGTGCAGCTTCGGCGACGAGCGCTCTGGACGCCGGTCTAGGGTGAAACCACCATCGCGAACAACGCACCTCACGGAGCACCTATGTCAGCGAACCTGTCCGAGACCGACCTGGAGTTGATGCGTAAGCAGTTCTCGGCCAACGCCAAGAACCGCGTGGCTCAGAACGCCGTGGCACAGACGTCGATCGATGAGGTCGCCCTGGACCGGGAGGTCGTCGTCGGGACCGACACGACGGTGTCGAACCTGCTCGACGACTGGAGTGTCACTAACCAGAAGAAGAGCGGTCGCTGCTGGCTGTTCGCCGGGCTGAACCTCCTGCGGGTGGGCGCGGCGCAGGCCATGAATCTCAAGGAGTTCGAGTTCTCCCAGAACTACCTCATGTTCTGGGACAAGCTTGAGCGGGCAAACTTCTTCCTCGAGGCGATGATCCAGACAGCGGACCGGGACCTGGACGACCGCACGGTCGCGTTCCTGCTCGCCGACGTGGCGAATGACGGTGGGCAGTGGAACATGTTCGTCGCGCTCGTCGCCAAGCACGGTGTCGTGCCCAAGACCGTTATGCCCGAGACGCACAGCTCATCCCAGACTGCACGGATGAACGAGATCCTGCAGAGCGTCCTGCGTCAGGGCGCACTGGAGCTGCGGGGCTGCCCTACCGAGGAGCAGCAGGAACGCAAGCAGCGCATCGTGGAGTCCGTCCACCGCATTCTCTGCATCCACCTGGGCACTCCGCCTGAGCGCTTTCGCTGGCAGTGGGCCGACAAGGACCGGGTGTTCCACCGCGACGGTGAGATGACGCCGAAGGAGTTTTCGGCGAAGTACGCCCCACTCGCCTCGGATGACTACGTCTGCTTGGTCGACGACCCCCGGCCGACCAGCCCGAAGGGACGGACGTTCACCGTGGATTACCTCGGGAACGTCGTCGGTGGGCCCCCCGTGGTCTACCTCAACGTCGACATGGCGGTCATGAAGAAGGCCGCCATGGATGCCATCGTCGGCGGCAAGCCGGTCTGGTTTGGTTGCGACGTTGGCAAGATGCGGAACAACGATCTTGGTATCTGGGATGCCCGCCTGTACGACCTCGAGTCGGTGTACGACGTCTCGTTCTCCCTCGACAAGGCTGACCGGTTAGCGGTGCACGACGCTTTGATGACCCACGCGATGCTGTTCACCGGCGTCGATGTCATGGACGGGAGCCCGCACAAGTGGCGTGTCGAGAACAGCTGGGGCGACGAGAAAGCCGACAAGGGCTTCTGGACGATGAACGACAACTGGTTTGACGAGCACGTGTTTGAGATCGCCGCACGACGCGATCAGTTGCCGCCGGAGCTGTTGAGCGCGCTGGAGGCCGAGCCGATCGTGCTGCCCGCGTGGGACCCGATGGGCTCGCTGGCCCGCTGACAACCCCATGCACCCCCAAGAGGTGAGGGCGCCAGACAACGGAGATGACCGGTGCCTTCGTTGGTCCTCGAACCTCGTTCTGCTCACCTACGCGCACTGTCTGGGCGAGCTGTCTCGTGAAGTTCGCTGTGGCAACTCGCCAACGCAGCCGATGACGGCTGCTTCACCAACTGGGCGTTTTAGGCCAAGAGCCGAGTTGCGCCGGTGGACCATCCGCTTACGAACGACGACTAACTGACTTCGCGCTGATACACGGCTTGTCCGTCGGGGTCGTACCCGGTGAGCGAAAAGCCATTCTTCTCAAGCACGCGCCGACTCGCGGTGTTGTTCGCCAGTGTGCGGGCGCGGATGGTGCGAGTTCCTGGCCGACCGAACAACCAATCAGTCATCGCTCCTACGGCCTCCGTCCCGTAGCCCTGTCCTCGGACGTGGCCCGCCAGCCCGTAACCGATCTCAATCGCCCCGTCTACATCAGCGCGGCCATGGGTACCGCAGTCCCCAATCACCCTGCCGTTCATAGTGATCATCCAGCCTGGCGTTTCGTCCAAATCGACGGCGTGCTGTAGGCCGTTCATGGTGCCGTCGTGCGGCCAGCCTTCGACGGCGGCGACGCCGCTCAGATCGCCGCCGAGGACGGCCCGCGCGGTGTGGTCGTCGAACGGGACCAACCGGAGCCGGGCAGTAGTGATCTCATCGAACATCATGGCCACACCCGCAGTATTCGCTGCTTCATCACCTACGGCAACGGCGTTTCCGTCTGGATGGACACCATCGGCGCGTGTCAGTTGCGGATCCGCTTTCGTTGAAGGTGGATCCGGCGGCTGAGGCTGTCGCTTGATCCCCGGCTGCCGTTCCGCCATCGGGACAGCCGACAGTCGAGCAAAGGCAACCCGATCTGCCGAAAGTCAGATCTCCACTGGGTTGGAGCGACTACGGCCGGAGGCCCGAAGCGCTGCGGGATACTCCGCAGCAGATCGGGCATCCATGAAGGAACCGAAGGTCTTCAGCCTCCTTGGGGCGCCGCTTTGACCTGCGACGTAGACCGCGACGTAGCAACATTCCTTGGTTAGGCGTCGACGATCTCGGGACCGTTGTCGGAGTTAATGGCAAAGAGAAGACCGGCCCAGCTGGCGGCAGTGATTTTGCACGGGTGCTATTGAGACTCGCATCAAACACATGAATCGAGCGTTCGATCGTCCTGGAACCGGGTGCCAGGGCGCGCGGACCATCTCGATCAGCTCGGCCGGCGGGTGGGACAGGTTCGCGACGGTCCCGTTCTTGACCTTGCCGTCCTGCCGGTAGGAGCGGCGCAGCAGGTGTGTCTCGCAGTCCCGGGCCACCGCGTCCTTGCCCACATGGTGGCGACGGTGAGTCGACACATGAAACCGCGCCTCAACTCGGGCCATTGACAGCCCCGTGATTGTTCGGGAACCTGAATGTGTCACGGTCGGGGTGCGGTCGCCCGACTTGGCGCAAGACTCGGGAGGTCCAGTGCGACGTGTGGCAGCGGCGGAAATAGACAGGCTCCTGGCTTGGTTCGAGGACGAAGACCCGGATGTGGTGGACCTTCGGGACCGGGCGCGTCGGTACGCCACTGAGTGTGGGTGCTCGACCGGGGGTGTGTTCCTGGTCGTGGCCGCCCTAGCAGCGCCGGTCGTGCTGACCCTTGAGGACGCGTGGAATCCGGTGACGGTGCTCTGGTCCCTGTTGGTCGTGGCCGGCGCGTCCCTGGCGGGAAAGGCCAGCGGGATGGTGGTCGCCACGGCTCGGCTGCAGTTGCTGCGGCGCAGCCTTGAGCGTAGGACGCCTCTGGTGGGGGGTGAGCGGTGTCCACCTGTACGAAGTGGGTGACCCAGCTGGTCATCACGTGCAAGAACTGGGCCTCCAAGGTCGATCATTCGTGTACCACGTGGGCTGACGAGGGGTCCAGCCAGTGCTCGACGTGGGCTGACGAGGGATCCAGCCAGTGCACCTCGTGGGAGAAATGCCACTGGTACACCCCGTGGAACTGCATTGCCGGGTTCTTCTGCCGCGCGTTCTACTGGATCGCGAAATGGGTGTGCAAGGCCTTCTACTGGCTCGCCAAATGGGTGTGCAAGGCCTTCTACTGGCTCGCCAAATGGGTCTGCAAGGCCTGGGCGTGGGTCGTCAAGGCCGCCTGCATCGTCTTCTCCTGGGTGGCGCAGCTGGTCTGTGTCGCGTGGGACTGGCTGCGGTGCGCCATCCGCGCCCTCGTCCGCGCCATCGCATCACTTTTCGGGCGGCGCGCTGACAGCCCGCGCGTGCAGCACGTGTTCGTGCTGATGCTGGAGAACCGTTCCTTCGACCACATGTTCGGCCTGAGCGGACTGACCGGCGTCGGCACCGACGGGCAGCCGACCATGATCAACGGGGCCGACCCGACCCGCGACTCGAACGTCGACCCCGCCTCCGGGATCACGTTTCCGGTGGGGCCTGGCGCCGACTTCGCCCTGAAGGGGGTGGACGCGGATCCGGGCCACGAGTTCGAGAACACCATCGAGGCACTGTGCGGCGACGGGTTCACCTACCCGGCCAGCCATGTCTACCCCCCGATCACCAACTCCGGGTTCATCGCCAACTACCGTCACAGCGGTTCGACCCAGCCGGAGCGCATCATGCGCTGTTTCGAGCCGGGTCAGCTGCCGGTGCTGACCCAGCTCGCGAAGGAGTTCGCGATCTGTGACAACTGGTTCTCCTCGCTGCCCGGGCCGACCTGGCCGAACCGGTTCTTCGCGCTCGCCGCCTCGTCCGGGGGGCTGGACGGGAGCCCGTCCCCGCTGGACGTCGTCACCTCGACGACGGTCGAGGGCTACCGGTTCTCGAATGGGAACATCTTCGACCTGCTCGACGACTACTGCATCGAGTGGCGCATTTTCGAGGGTGACGAGTTCCCGGTGTCCTTCGCCCTCAACGGGATGAACCTCAACGCGCTCCAGGGCCGCTTCACCGACCTCGACGAGTTCGCGTCCGAGGTGAACGACGCCAGCTTCGGGCCCAAGTTCTGCTTCATCGAACCCAAATACGGGGCGCACGGCTTCGACGCCACCGGGCCCGGCGACTTCACCTGCGGGAACTCCATGCACCCGCTCGACGACGTCACCCGCGGTGAGCAGCTGGTCAAGACGGTGTACGAGGCAATCCGCAACTCCCCGCTGTGGGACACCAGCCTGCTCATCGTCACCTTCGACGAGCACGGCGGGTTCTACGACCACGTCGCGCCGCCGCCAGCCGTCCCGCCCGGCGACACGATCACCTCGGGATACGTACAGAACGGGTTCACCTACGACCGGCTGGGGGTCCGCGTCCCAGCGCTGGTGATCTCGCCGCTGATCGGGCGCGGGACCATCGACCACACCCTGTACGACCACACCTCGATGCTGGCCACGGTGGAGCGGCTCCTCGGGATGCGCAACCTCACCGAGCGCGACAAGGCGGCCAACGACCTGCTCCACCTGCTCCGCCTGGCGTCGGCGCGCACCGACGCACCCACCTCGCTGGACCCCCCGGCGGTCAACCCGAAACCGCTCCCGTGCGAGGAGGACGACGAGAGCTCAGCGTCGCTGCAGCGGCAGCGATCCGACCTGACCCAGGCCGCTGCCACCGGCGCCTACCGCGACCGGCGAATCGAGCCAGCCCCCGCAAACTCCACCCAGGTCGGCTTCTCCCAGGTGGCCCTGCTGCGGGTCCTCAACCACGTTCACCAACCGAACCGGGACCGGTGGATAACCCGCTACAAGAGCATCGACACCTCAGTTGACGCCGCCCTGTTCATGGTCGACTCGAAACTAAAGCTCCGCTACGACATCGACCCACCGGAGGAGTGAAACGTCACTGCTTTGGTGCCGTTCTCGTACCGGCCGTTCCTGCGTTTTGAGGGCGGCAGTGGGCGTGCCCGAACTGTTCGGGTGGCAGCATTCCGAGGCGATGTCCCAGAGTTCGCGGGCGAGCAGTCGTTTGAGGCACGACGCCGGCGAGCCTGTCCGAGCGGGCAGAAACCCACACCGCACCATTCGCAGTGGATGACGATCACGACGCGCGTGGCTCGCCCGATTCGAGCGATGCGTGCGTCTCGTTCTGCAGCCTCGGCTTTGGGACGCGACCGGGGACAACGCCAGCCGGGCGGCGGCTGCTGCTGCCAGACATGGCGAGTCAGTCGACCTTGATGGTTATGTCCATGCCCTGGTGCTTGTGGCCGGGCACGGAGCACCACAACTCGTAGGATCCCTTCTGTAAGGCGACGGTGAGGGAGCCGGCTCTCCCGCCCGCCAGGGTCGGTGATGCCTTCGTTCCGACCCCGGGACCCTTGATTGTCAGCTGGATCGTGAAGGTGTAGGTCCCCGGGGTGAAGCTCGCCTTGGCGAGGGTGATCGAGAACTCTTTTTCCAGGGCCCCGGGGCTGGGGTGAGCCCGACGCTCGACGGCCAGCCACCTCGACGAGCGGCCCGGATCGTTCCACCATGGTGCGTATGCACGAACGGACGAGAGACGCGATCGCGAGTAGCATCAACTTCCTCTTGGCCGGTCAGGGTGAGGACGGGCTGTGGCGCGACTTCCTTACCGCTGCCGGGGAGGCGTCGGCGTGGCCCAGTGCATACATCGGAACCGCGCTCCGGCTGGTCGGCGCCGATCGTGACGCCGTTGAGCGCGCGTCCGATGCACTCGCCCGCTGCCAGAAGCCCGACGGAGGATGGGGCTACAACGAGGAGACGCCGAGTGACGCCGACTCCACGTCATGGGCAGTTCTCTTCCTCACCCACATGCGGGGCCGTGACCGCGCGTGCAACCGTGCCGGCGTGTGTCTCGCCCGCCATCAGCGGCGGCCGAGCGGCGGTGTCGCGACCTATGCGGCGCCCGGGCCGATCCGTCGCTACATGGGTCTAGGTCGCGTCGTGCCGTTCTGGGGATGGTGCCGCCCGCAGATCGAGGTGAGCGCGGTGGCTGGGCGCGCACACTGCGCCCTCGCGTCCGACGTCTCCCGCTCGAGAGCGGGAGACGCGTGGCGGTATGTCCGATCGCGGCAGAACGCCGACGGGAGCTGAAACTCCTACTGGTGGACCTCGCCGCACTTCGCGACCCGGCAAGCCGTGGCGCTCGCCCTGAGCATGGGTGACCTGGACCCCGTCCGTCGTGCGGCGGCATGGGCACTGCGCGGTCAACTGCGCGACGGTGGCTGGGGCGCGCCCGGCCAAGCCGCCACGTCATCCTTCGCGACCGCGCTGACCTTGTCGGTGCTGGCGGCGGCCGGGCTCGACGACCAGCGGCCGATGGCCCGCGGGATAGACGCGCTGATCAGCCTCCAGCAGGCCGACGGTGGATGGCCGAGTCACCCGGTACTACGGATCCCACTACCGGCTGACCCATGTCCCTCAGGTGACGATCGCTGGCGCTTGATTCGGTTCGATGCCGGGATTGTCGTTGCTGACCAGCACCGTACGTTCACCTCCGCGACCTGCGTCGCTGCATTGGCTCATGCCCTGAGCGCAACGGGATAGGTGTCATGGACGGTGCTCCGAAAAGGGGAGTCGGCATGACAAAATATGGCGACGAGTCGATGAGGCGCCACTTCCAGGGGAAGGCCGATGTGGAGATCCCTCAACAACTGCGACAGGAGGTCGACGCCGCCGTCAGCCGCAGTCTTTGGACCGAACTCGACGCGCGGGGGTTGCTGCTCGCTCGCGGGGAGGCGGCGTCGGCAATGGCAGATGCCTCCCGGTGGGGGGCCGCGCTGCTTCGGGGCGTGGTCGAGCACTGCTACCAGGACAGTGGGCAGGACGGCCGGGCTACCGAGGTTGAGTTCGACGATCGCCAGGCCGCGGCGCGCATCGAGCTCGCGCTCGCGTTCGGGTCCGCCACGGCGAGGCTTCTTACGCCGCCGCGCCGAACCGGGCGCGAACCGGCCGGTTCGGTCGATCTGTTGTGCGCGATGTTCAACTTGGGCATCGGCCTGATCGACGGTCTCTGCGACGGCACCCCGCCGCTCGGGTTGCGATTCCTGCGGGTGATCCAGGCCGTGGACCTGTCAGGCGCGGCCCGGGACCGGTGGCCGGCTGGTCGGCTGCGATCGGCTCTGCCGGCATCGCTCGCGGCGGATCCGACGGTGGCGTTCACGGCTCGCATCATCGAGGCCTTCTTGGACCTGTTGCATTCCTGCTTCCCAGGTGGCGAGGGGTCGGCGTTACGCGATCACGTTGGCGCCCAACTCGAGGAGGCCCTCGAGGCGGAGAGCCAGTCCGTCAACCGGCCGATCGGGCTCGTAGCGGGCGACCAGCTGATCGAGTGCTCTCGACGGACCTCGGTCCTCCCATTCCTGATCATCGAGCACCTCGCCACCGGTGGCCAGGGTCTCTGCTCGCCAACGGCGGGCACGCTGCTCGGCGAGGCGATGTGGCGGATCGACGACCTGGTCGACCTCGCTCAGGACGCCAGCCTCGACGCACTCAATGCCGTGTCGCTGGGCGCGACCGAAGATCCCAGACCTGCAACAGCTCCAGGGCCGGTCGCTGCTCTCGAACGGGTGCTCACGTCACATGCCATTCCGCTCGCTGCGGCGGAGGCCGCTGAGAGCCTCGACGCGGGGCTGAGAGCGGCACGCCGCGGGGGCGCCGGCAGCGAGGATCGGCGGCTCTTCCTATCATTCGTCCAGCGCTACGCCGGGATCGCGGCCAGCGACGGGCTCCGCCTCGGACCGTGACCCCACGGTTATCATCACGTTCAACAGCTCAGGGTCTTCGATGGTTCTCTCGGTGAGCCCCGGGATGTACAGGGTACCGACGCCGGGTGCTCCTTCGAGCACGGCCGCCAGGTCACCGACGTTCAACGACTTCACGGTCGACCGAATGAGTGGGTGGGTCTTGCTGGTCACCAACTTGACCTGGTGATCGGGGGGATAGAAGCGCAGCAGGTAGTCCTGCAGCGGCTCGAACTGCTGCGACGCGTACGGCCCGTCCGGGGTCGTCGGATCGCCGACGACCGTCGGTTGCCATATCAAGCAGGTCACGTCGCTCTGAATGGGACGTCGACGCAATAACAGGTCGGTGGCTTCGTACATCTGGATGCCACTGTTGGCGATGTCGATGCCGAGGTCGACCAGCAACGTGTCGAACGCGGACACTCCGGCGAACACCTCGACGTGCAGTCCCAGCAACGGCGCGGCGCGGTCGATCAACGTCGTCGGGTAGCAGTACACCCATGGATGGCCGTAGGTCGCCAGGCAGACGGGGGCCTCGACCATCGCCGCCGACACGACCGCGGCCGCCATTCGGTGATAGGTCGGAAGGCGATTCATGCCCGGCTCGTACAGGTAGCCCAAGTCGGTCACGCGCGGACACAGCGTCTCGATGTACTCGGGGATCCCGTACCCCGACGCGATCACGAAAGTGTGGTTGCTCCGCCGGATGACCTCCTCGGCCTCACGCGTGAACTGGTGCGTCCCGACGATCCCGGTTCCGACGATGCCGATGTCGAACGGCCACGTCGACTGGGGTGCCGCGGCCGGCTCGCTCATCCGATCAGCTGAATCAGACGAAGCGTCGACTCCTCGCGCTCCTGGTCGTTGGCGGCCCGCTTGACGGCCTCGACCTGCCGATCGATTAACCCGCGAACCTCGCTCTTCTTCTTCGGCGGCGTCCTGTTGACCCAGTCGTGGGTCCCGGAGATCTTGATCGTGATCGACGGTAGGCGATTGTCGCCCCCGCGCTTCAGCGCACTGGCCAGCTTCTCGGGGTCACTGAGCGTGGCGCGCTCCTCCGTACTCAACGAGTAGTCGGCGAGCGCCATCGCAGGGTCGGACTGGCACTGGATGTAGAACGCGTAGTCGCTCTGAACGCGAGCGAGCGCCGCTTTGAAGTCGTCTCGCATTGTCGGTTCTCCTCAACTCGTCCCAATCTCACGCTATACCGGGCTGTCCGCACCGTCAACGAACCGAGTTGACTCACCGGAGATGCCCGGGTACGACGTGGCGATGAGGGATCCGCCGCGCGGTGAGGAGAATGATGACCGGAGCAGGCCGTCGATAGCCGGTCCGCATACGGTCGGCTGCTCGTCCCGCCCCCGTTGTCAGAATCAGGACAGTTTGGCCACGGTCAGCAGGACGGCGGAATCTTCCAGCGCCTCGAGGCTGTGACGCCTATCTGGCACGATAGGCAGGTCCCCCCGGTGGGCCTCCCACGAGATGTCAGCGGCTGATAGTCGCATCCGCCCGTGCAAGACCAGCACCGTCGCCTCGCCCGGATTCTCGTGCTCGTCAAGGCGAGCGCCCGCGATCAAGCCGATGACTGTCTGGCGCAGCACCTTCTCATGACCGCCGAAGGCGGTGTCCGCAGTGTGTCCACCACCCGCGGATGCGGCCGACTCCATTTGCTGACGGGCCAGGGCGTCGAGCGAGATCCTCTGCGTACCACCAGTCTCCCTTCTCGACGCGACGCTTCGATGAGCGCTACCTATAGACAACCAGAGTCCGATGGCGGATCGGCCTACGGGATGCAACTA
>JAYSQH010000448.1:0-3756 GCA_043721655.1 Phycicoccus sp.
GCCGAGTCCGCCACCCCCGGGCGAGATCAGGGCCAGTATGAGGTAGCCCACAAACAGCGCCAGTCCGGCCAGCACCCCCCGCAGCAGCGCATCCCACTGGCCTGTCACCACGGTGGGCACGAACAAGAGCACGAACACGATCGGGTATGACGGCAGCACGATCAGGTCGGGCAGGCGATGCACGTCCAGGTCGATCAGCGTGAGCGCCGCCCCGATGGCACCGAGATAGAGGTATGCCGGAAGCAGGGACCAATGCGCTTGGCCACCGATACGAAACGTCAGGCTGGCCCAGGTCACCGCCACGGCGACCGCCAGCCACCAGGAATGACGTGGCAATGTCCGATCGAGCTCTTCCGGGCGGCGATAGGTCACGTCAGCCAACACCTTGGTCAACCAGGCGCCCACACCTGCGCCCAGCAGTCCCATCACGATGACCGCCCACCAAGGGCCCACCTGAGGCGGCAGCACAAGAGTCATCGCGAACTCATCGCGGCCAGCCCTGCCGCCCGCATCTGCTCCACCGGCGCGAGCAGCCCGGTCATGAGATACACCTGCTCAGCCGCCTGATGGACCAGCATCTCGAACCCGGACACCACCCGCGCCCCGGCATCGGCGAAGGTCCTGGCCAGCGGAGATGGCCACCCTGCGTAGACCACGTCCAGCAGCAGGTGATCAGGCATCCGCAAACCCTTGGGCAACAACACGTCGGCCAACGCGCTGGCAGAAGATGCGTACTCAGAGAGCGCATTCTCAGGCAGCGTGCTGATGACCAGCTGGCTGTCACCGACCCGGCTGGCGAGCTCTCGCAGCCCCACGACCTCGACCTCAAGGCCGGCACGTCGCGCCTGTTCCAGGGTCTCGAACCGTGCCTCCGAACGCACCGCGAAGGTCACCTTCGGGCAGCCCAGCGCCGCCAGCCCGGCCACGACGGACCGTGCCGTCGCCCCCGAACCAAGGACGAGGGCACCTGCAACGTGCCCGACGCCAGCCTCGCGCAGAGCCTGCAAAACGCCATACACATCAGTGTTGTCGGCATTCCAGCCACCATCGGGACGGCGGACGAGCGTGTTGATGGCACCGACCTCGCGGGCCAGTCCGGAGACCTCTGCGGCCACCTCGAAGGCGACCTCCTTCAGCGGCATAGTCAGCGACAGTCCCGCCCATTCCGGACCCAGCCGGCTGACGAACTCGCCCAGCTCCGAGGCTCTTACCTCGTGGACTCCGTAGACCCAGTCGCTCAGACCGAGGGCGCGGTAGGCCGCCTCGTGCAGCGTTGGAGACAGTGAGTGGTCGATCGGCGAGCCCAGAACGGCGGCGCGCCGGGTGTCCGAAGTCAGCATTTGCCCGGGTGGTCCGTGCACCACTTCTGGAACAGCGTCACGTTCGCCAGGTGACCGGCGACGTCGACGGCGAACCTCGTCTCCCCCGTCTCGGGGTTCACTGCGACGAAGTACAGCCAAGGCCCGGCCTCAGGACCCACCGCGGCCTTCATGGCCGACAACCCGGGGCTGTTGATCGGGCCGGGCGGAAGGCCGGCGAACAGGTAGGTGTTGTAGCGGCTCTTGCTCGCCCTTTCGGCGCCAGTTGTGCCTGCCTTGCCGCGACGTTGCGCAATGAAATGAACGGTCGAGTCCATCTGAAGCAGCATCGGCCTGGCCAGACGGTTCTCGATGACGCGCGCCACCTTCGGGCGGTCAGCAGTGGCGCTGACCTCACCTTCGACGATGCTCGCTACGGTGAGCACCCGCTGCATCCGGTCGGGGGTCACGCCGAGCTTGCCGAGCTCCTCGAGCGACTTGGCCACCATGGTGTGCAGCTGCTCGGCTGCTGGGGTGCTTGCCTCGAACTCGTAGGTCGACGGGAACAAGTAGCCCTCGGCATTACCCTTGGCCACAGTCGGCAGACCGAGTGCCGCAGGGTCTTTCAAAGCCGCGGTGTAGTCGGCAAGCGGCTGGCCGGTGCCGGCAGAAAGAGCGCGGATGACCTCGGAGACCCACAGGCCCTCGCGGACGGTGACCCGGGGAACGGTGCGGTTCGCCGGGTCCAGCAACGTCGCGAGCGCCGACGCCGCGCTCATGTGGGAGTGCAGGGTGTAGGTGCCCGGCTGGATGGAACCCGAGCGGGGGTCTTTCGCAGCGGCGTCGGTGAAGGCCTTGGCCGACTTGACCACTCCGGCCTTCTCAAGGGCCGCCCCGATAGTCCGGCCGGCATCGCCGGTCCGCACCACGACGGTCACAGTGCCCGACCCGGCCCCGAGGTAGTCGTTGCTCGAGGTGAGGCTGGATACGAGCGGGCGCAGCACACCGATGGCCGCAGACCCCGCGCCGGCAACCAGGGCCACGGCTAAGAACATCACGAGCAACCGGCGCCTGCCCTTGCGACGGCGACGCCGCGCCCGTCGACTCTGATCGGTTCGACGCGGCGGTGCCACGTCCGCTGCACCTGCGGGGACGTCAGCCGAGGCGCGACCAGAAGCTTCTTCGCGGTCGGGTGCGGGGTCACCTTCTGAAAGGACTTCATCTGCGGGGTCACCGGGTGCCGGGTCACCGAAGATCGACGCGTCGAGACGGCGCTTCTTCATCGCTGGGGACCCCTGGCTCTCGCCCGGGGCGCCCGCGTCTTGCGTTGTCCCACGACCTCTCCGGCCGCAATGCCCGACAACCTCTCAGCGTCGAGGGCCGCCTGCAGGATGAGGACGGCGGCGGCCTGGTCCACGACCGCTCGCTGAGCCCTGCCGGTCATGCCGCTGTCGCGAAGCTGGCGGTGGGCGTCGATGGTCGTCAGGCGCTCGTCGATCAGCCGCACGGGGGTCGGTGAGATTCGGGCGGCCAGGGCGACGGCATAGGCTCTGGCGCTCTGGGCGGCTGGGCCCTCGTCCCCCGACAGCGACCGCGGCAGGCCGACGACCACCTCGAGGACGTGCCGTTCGAGCACCGCAGCTGCGATCACGTCCAGATCGACGCCAGACAAGAGATCACGCGCGATGGTCTCGACCGGCGTGGCGAGGACTCCGCTGGGATCGCTGGCCGCAAGACCGACGCGGACACTTCCCACGTCAACTCCCAACCGGATCCCTGGGCGCATTCCTCAGCGCCCGGCCGTGACACGTTCGCCAACGGCGTGCTCGACCAAGGCCAGCGCCTCGCCGATCTTGGTGGGGTCGATGCCACCGCCCTGAGCCATGTCGTCCTTGCCACCGCCGCCGCCGCCGAGAACCTGCGCGGCGAGCCTGACGAGCTCTCCGGCCTTGAGCCCCCAGGCCCGGGCCGCGTCGTTGGTCGCGATGATGACGACCGGACGATCCTTGGCAACGCTGGCAACGGTCACCACGGATGGGCGGTCGTTGCCCAGCCTCGACCTCACGTCGAGGACGAGGCTACGGAGGTCGTCAGCACCGACGCCGGTGCCTGCATGGTGACCCACGAAGCTCACGCCGAACACGTCGCGCGCACCGGCGGTCAGCGAGGAGGAACCGGCCAGAACCTGCTGCTGGCGCATCGCGTTGATCTCGCGTTCCGCGTCCTTGAGCTTGCCCAGGATGCTCGCGATCCGCTCCGGGAGCTCCTCAGGGCGCACCTTGAGCGCCTCGGTGAGCTGTCCGACGACGGCATGCTCACGCGCCAGGAAGTCGTAGGCATCGGTCCCCACCAGGGCTTCCACGCGTCGCACGCCAGAACCGATGGAGGCCTCACCGAGCAGCTTGACCAGGCCGAGCTGACCCGAGCGCTGCGCGTGGGTGCCACCGCAGAGCTCACG
>JAYSQH010000449.1:0-7500 GCA_043721655.1 Phycicoccus sp.
GACTGCAGGTAGATCTGACCGTCGGTGATCGAGATGACGTTGGTCGGGATGTAGGCCGAGACGTCACCCGCCTTGGTCTCGATGATCGGCAGTCCGGTCATCGAGCCGGAACCCATCTCGTCGGACAGCTTGGCGCAACGCTCGAGCAGCCGGCTGTGCAGGTAAAAGACGTCGCCGGGGTAGGCCTCTCGGCCCGGCGGACGACGCAGCAGCAACGACACGGCGCGGTAGGCCTCGGCCTGCTTGGACAGGTCGTCGAAGACGATGAGGACGTGCTTGCCGGCATACATCCAGTGCTGGCCGATGGCCGAACCGGTGTAGGCCGCTAGGTACTTGAAGCCAGCCGCGTCAGAGGCCGGAGCGGCGACGATCGTGGTGTACTCCAGCGCGCCGGCCTCTTCGAGGACGCCACGCACGGCGGCGATGGTCGAACCCTTCTGGCCGATGCCGACGTAGATGCAGCGGACCTGCTGGGTCGGGTCGCCAGTGGCCCAGTTGGCCTTCTGGTTGATGATCGTGTCGACCGCAACCGTCGTCTTGCCGGTCTGGCGGTCACCGATGATGAGCTCACGCTGGCCACGGCCGATGGGGATCATCGAGTCGATCGCCTTGATGCCGGTCTGCAGCGGCTCGTGGACCGACCTGCGTGCCATCACGCCGGGCGCCTGCAGCTCGAGGGCGCGACGGCCCTCTGCCACGATCTCGCCCAGACCGTCGATCGGCTGACCGAGCGGGTTGACCACCCGGCCCAGGAAGTTGTCACCGACGGGAACGGAGAGAACCTCGCCGGTTCGCTTGACCTCCTGGCCCTCCTCGATGCCGGAGAAGTCGCCGAGGATGACGACGCCGATCTGGTGGGCCTCAAGGTTCAGCGCAATGCCCAGGGTGTCGTCGGCGAACTTCAGCAGCTCGTTGGTCATCGCCGAGGGCAGCCCCTCGACGTGGGCAATGCCGTCACCAGCGTCGATCACTCGGCCGACCTCTTCGCGCGAGGCCGCGCCGGGCTCGTAAGACTGAACAAACTTGTCCAGTGCGTCCCGGATCTCCTCCGGACGGATCGTGAGCTCCGCCATCAGTGTCTCTCTCCTCGTTTGCGGCCCGACTTGAGTTCGGACCGAAGGTTTCGTGTGTGTGTTCGTGTCTGTCTTCGTATGGGTTCAGCGTGTGGTCGTGGTGAGGTTCTTAACCGGCGCCCTGTTACAACAACAGGGCTCTTTCTGCTTCCTGCAGCCGGCGCAGGATGGTGCCGTCGACGACCTCGTCGCCGACCTGCACCCGGATGCCGCCGACGACTGCAGGGTCGAGCACGATGTTGATCTGCACCGGCCCGTCATAGATGACCGAGAGGGCCCGGACGAGGCGCTGACGCTGGGCGTCATCCAGCGGCACGGCGACGGTAACGGTTGCGGTCAGCTGTTCGCGGCGCCTGGCGGCAACAGCCAGATAGCTCTCCAGGACCCGGCCGAAGCGCCGACCCCGCGGGGCGACGGCTGCCTGGCGAGCGAGGCGGATGGTCTCGGTGGAGGCCTTGCCCTGCAGCAGTGTCTCGACCAGGGCGGCCTTGACGTTGTCATCTCCGCCGTGAGCCGACAGGGCGTCACGCAGACCGGAGTCTGCCGCGACCACCCGCCCGAAGCGGAACAGCTCGCTCTCCAGGGCGTCCAGCCGGCCATCGGCCTCGGCAGAGGCGACCAGGGCTTCGACGGCCAGGGTCTCGGTGGCATCGCCCAGATCCTGGTCATCGGCCCAGTGCGCAGCGACCAGGGCATTGAGCACGGAGGCGGCCGCGGCACTTATCTTCGACCCGAAGAGCCCCTGGACCAGGCCGCGTTTGGCGGCGGAGTCACGGGACGGGTCGACCAGGGCGCGCCGCAGTGACGCGCTCGAGTCAAGTGCGCCCGTCACACCGAACAGGTCCCCAGCAAGTGCCGACCCATAGGCTCCGGAACCCAGCGCTGCGACGAAGGCCTCGTGGCCCGCCGCGAACGCTGCGCGTGAAGATCCCTGCATCAGACGTCCTGCCCGACCGTCTCGGGCCGGACTGCGCCCGACTCGAGCTCTGCCAGGAAGCGCTCGACGATGCCGCTCTGACGGGTCTCGTCGTGCAGTGACTCACCGACGATGCGGCTGGCCAGCTCGGTCGACAGGCGACCGACCTCGCTGCGCAGCGAGACCACAGCCTGCTGACGCTCGGCCTCAATCTGCTTGTGTGCCGCCTCGGTCATCCGGTTGACCTCGACCTGCGCCTGGGCACGAAGCTCGGCGATGATCGCGGCGCCCCGCTCCTGGGCCTCCTGCCGGATGCCGCTCGCCTCGACGCGAGCCTCAGCGAGCTGGGCTTTGTACTGCTCGAGAGCCGCCTGGGCCTGCTGCTGAGCCTCCTCAGCCTTGTGCATGCCGCCCTCGATGGCCGCCGTGCGGTCCGCGTAGGCCTTCTCGAGGCTCGGGACGACCTTCTTCTGGACGATGACGTACAGGATGGCGATCGCGATGAGTCCGAAGATCAGCTCGCCCATGTGGGGCAGAACGGGGAGCTGGTCGGCCTCGCCGGCGGTCACCAAAGCAGCGACGTGCGTCGCGGCGAATACATGCACGGGAATCTCCTAGTGCCTAAGAACCAAAATGTGGCAGAGCTAGCTACTTCTTGAACACGAAGGCGAGCACCAGACCGAAGATGGCCAGCGCCTCGGCCAGGGCGAAACCCAGGATGGCAATCGACTGCAGCATCCCGCGGGCCTCAGGCTGACGGGCGACGCCGTTGATGTAGGCGGCAAAGATCAGGCCGATGCCGATTCCGGGGCCGATGGCGGACAGGCCGTACCCGAGGATGGCGATGTTTCCGGTCACGATGTGATCCTCTTTCGTTCTTGTCTTTTGTGGATGTGTCAGTGCTCGTCGACCAGGGAGCCGGCGATGTAGGTAGCTGCGAGAAGCGTGAAGATGTATGCCTGCAAGAACTCGATCAGGATCTCGAAGATGGTCAGCACGAAGGCCATGGCATAGGAGCCGGCGCCCGCGATCTTCAGGCCGATACCGCCGTTGATGATCATGTACTGACCGCCGGTGATGAACAGCAGCAGCAGCAGGTGGCCGGCGAACATGTTGCCGAAGAGCCGCAATGCCAAGGTCAGCGGGCGCGTGATGAAGAAGGTGATGACCTCGAGCACGAAGATCATCGGCACGATCCAGCCGGGCAGACCGGGCGGCAC
Source organism: Phycicoccus sp. (assembly GCA_043721655.1). GTDB lineage: Bacteria > Actinomycetota > Actinomycetes > Actinomycetales > Dermatophilaceae > UBA4719. The sequence goes on from JAYSQH010000449.1 coordinate 3,210, forward strand.
AAGGGCCTTGAAGTACGTACCCACACCCACCCGCTTGATGCCGATGTAGTGATAGGTGACGTAGACGACGAGGGTCAGGGCAATCGGGATGCCGATCCGGCTCATCGTCGGGTACTGGACCGGCGGGATCACGCCGAAGAGGTTGTTGACCAGGATGAGCACGAACATCGAGAACAGGAGCGGCACGTAACGCAGGAAGTCCTTGCTACCGATGATGTCCCGGGCGACTCCGTTGCGGATGAACCCGTAGAGGCCTTCGGTGACCCACTGGCCCTTGCTCGGGACGATCGCCGCTCGCTTGGTCGTGGCGACCAGCCACCAGGCGATCAGGCCCACCGACAGCATCAGGACGACCGCAGGTCGGGTGATCGCGAGGGGGCCGTCGAACCACAGTGGCTGATAGAACTCCGCGGAAGTCGGCGTCTGAAAGCCGCCCCCGTCGGCCGTAGCCAGGTTGGCGAGCACGTTCAGGCTCAAGAGGTCTCCTCGGAAGTCACTGCTGCGTACCGTACCGGAACCACACGAGGTATAAAGACACGGCCATCCCCGCGAGAATCCCCACCGGGACGAGGAACTCGGTGACAAGCCAGCGATCGAGGGCCCATCCGATCCCCCCGAACAGCACCGGCCCCGAGATCAGATATGAGACGACATTCCACATCCTGGACTCCTCGAGCCGTGGATGGCCCTCGTCCGGATCCGGTGGTCCAGTGCTCACGAGAGCCGCTCCCGGGTGGGCCCCGTCGAGCCCGTCGAGCCGGTCGGCTCTTCGGCCGGCCCGTCATACACCGGCTTGCGCAACCGGACGAAGACGACTACCTGGACCAGCTGCCAGATGAGGGCCACGGCCAGGACCGAGAGCCCGAAGGCCTGACCGTCCAGCCAGGCGGCGCCCGACAGCAGCAGGATCACGAGACCGAGAAAGAGGACCTGACCGAGGTAGACGGCAAGGGCGCCGGCCAGGACCGACAGGGGGGTGGCGTTGGGCACGCGCTTCATCACGTACAGACCGCTGGCGAAGAAGGCCACCGCGATGGTGACGCCCAGCAGTGCTGCCAGGCCGCCACGGGTCTGCCCCGTGACCCAGAAGACCAGCACGATCACCGGGCCGGCACAGACCATGGGGATCACTGTGGCGCGGAGCATCGCCTCGAACGGCGGCGCCGGTGCCTGCTGCTGCGTCATACGGCCTCCATCACAGGTGCCTCGTGGGCATCCACCGGGGTAACCAGAGCGTCAGAGCCATGGCCGAGACGGCGGTGACCGCAATGGCGACAAAGGGGAGCCAGCCATCGACAAACGCGAAGGACACGGCGCCGAGGGCAAAGATGGCCGCCCACAGGTAGAGCAGCAGCACCGCCTGGACATGGGTGTGACCGATCTGCAGCATCCGGTGATGAAGGTGCTCGGCGTCCGGGTGCCAGGGCCGCCGTCCCGCGCGGGTGCGTCGGACCACGGCAAGCAGAACGTCGAGAAGAGGAAGCGAGATGATCGCCAGCGGAAGCACCACGGGCAGCAGGATCGCGGCTGCTGCGTTGCCGCTGATCTGGGCGTTGGGGTCGATGCTGCCGGTCATCGAGATGGTCGCCGCTGCCAGCAGGAGGCCGAGCAGGAGAGCACCAGCGTCGCCCATGAAGAGTCGGGCGGGGTGGAAGTTGTGCGGCAGGAAGCCCACGCAACAACCGACCAGGGCGGCGGTGATGAAGGTCGCCGATGAGAACACGTTCGGTGGGTCATAGGTCCGAGACAGCAGGTAGGAGTAGGCGAAGAAGGCCAGCCCCGCGATGCCGACGACACCGGCGGCCAGCCCGTCAAGGCCGTCGATGAAGTTCACCGCGTTGCTGGAGATGACGACGATCAGGATCGTCAGCGCGACCAGAATCGGCGTCGGCAGCACGGTCACGCCGAACAACGGCAACGACAGCAGCTGCACCCCCTGGAAGGCCATCACCCCCGCGGCGAGCATCTGCCCGGCGAGCTTGGTCAGCCAGTCCAGCTCACGGATGTCGTCCAGGACCCCGACCGCACACACGATGACGGCGCCGATCAGCACGCCCTTCATCTCGCCGCCCTCGAAGATCCTGGACAGGTAGGGCAGCCGGGTCGCCACGAGCAACGAGGCGACGAACCCGATCAGGATCGCCACTCCCCCAAGACGCGGGATCGGCACGGCGTGCACATCGCGGTCGCGCACCTCGGTGATCGCGCCGGTCCTCACCGCGAGCCACCGCACGAAGGGCGTCGCGACATACGTCATCGCGGCGGCCACGATGAAGACCAGGAGATACTCCCGCACGGATCAGCGCCTAGCTCGAGAAGGAAACAGTCGCATCAGTCAACGGCGCGACAACCGTCAACTGCTCACACGAGGGTATGCCGGGAAGCGGCCGACGAGCTCTGTCACCTCTGCGCGGATCTCCTTGGCCTTGGGGTGGCCGGGGTCGCCGTCGGTCTGGGTCACGGCCTGATAGATGAGGTCGGCGATGACCTTCATCTCGTCGCTGCCCATGCCCTGGGTGGTCACACAGGGGGTGCCAACGCGGATGCCGGAGGCGGTGTTCGGCGGCTGCGGGTCGAAGGGGATGGCGTTCTTGTTCAGCACGATCCCGGCTGCGTCAGCGCGGGTCTCAGCATCTTTGCCGGTCACCCCGACCCCTTGCAGGTCATGCAGCGAAAGGTGGGTGTCGGTTCCTCCGGTGATAGGACGAATGCCCTTGTCCCCCAACGAGTCGGCCAGCTGTTTGGCGTTGGCGATGACCTGCCTGGCATAGAGCTGGTATGCCGGCTGGGCGCACTCGAGCAGATTGACCGCCTTGGCTGCGACGCAGTGCATCAGCGGGCCGCCCTGCATCATCGGGAAGACGGCCTTGTCCATCTTGGCCGCGTGTTCCTGCTTGCAGACGAACATGCCGCCACGCGGGCCGCGGAGCACCTTGTGCGTCGTGAAGGTAACGACGTCGGCATAGGGGACGGGGCTCGGGATCGCCTTGCCGGCGACCAGGCCGATGAAGTGTGCGGCATCGACCCAGAAGATCGCGCCGACCTCATCGGCGAGGTTGCGGAAGAACTCGAAGTCGATCAGCCTCGGGATGGCCGAGCCGCCAGCCACGATGAGCTTGGGCCGGTGTGCCCGCGCGAGATCCGCCACCTGCGCGTAGTCGATGTTCTCGGTCTCCTTGTCCACGCCGTAGTGAACTGCGTTGAACCACTTGCCGCTGAAGGAGACCTTCGAGCCGTGCGTCAGGTGACCACCGTGTGGCAGGGACATGGCCAGGATGGTGTCGCCCGGTGTGCAGAAAGCGCCGTAGACCGCCTGGTTGGCACTGGCCCCGGAATGCGGCTGCAGGTTGGCATGGTCAGCCCCGAACAAGGACTTGGCCCGCTCGATACCGATCGACTCGGCTTTGTCGACCTCCGAACAGCCGCCGTAGTACCGGCTTCCCGGATAGCCCTCGGCATACTTGTTGGACAGGGTCGAGCCCAGCGCGGCGAGCACTGCCGGGCTGGTGAGGTTCTCACTGGCGATCAGCTGAAGGCCGCTGCGCAGGCGTTCGAGCTCGGAGAGCAACACCCCCGCGATCTCAGGGTCCTGACTGCTCAGCTGACCGAAGTCGGAGCCGTAGAAGGTCTGGTCCAAGGACATGGGTCGCTCCAGGAGAACGTGGCGGTGACGGTGGACAGTGGCCAGTTCACTCTATGGGGGTGCGTCAGGCCCGGAATCATCGACACCGCCTTTGCCCAACGGCATACACGGAACGAGGCCGCGAAGCGGACCCAGCCGCACTCATTGGTCCTCCTTGACGGAGCCACCGCCGGCCTGGCGGTCTGGATGCTCCACCCGGCTGCTGCTCATGCCGAAAGGAGAGCATGACCAGTCGAAGGCTTCGCCACCGCGGCTCGGGCATCTTCGCGTTGTACGTCATCGCGAGCCTCCTCCCGATCAGCGTGATCGGCGCTGCGCTGGTGCGCGGATACAGTGACGCCGGGTTTGAGCTCGGTCGTGACCAGGGGCGCGCCCAGGCCGCCGTCATCGAACAGATGGCCATCGCTCCGGCTCTCTGGGGTGCCGACCTGTCCGCGGGTCTGAGCATCGACGAGCGTGAACGCCTCCAGTCAGCCACCGACCTCGCGATCTTCAAAGGCTCTGTGTCGCATCTGCGGTTGCGTAGCTTCACTGGTGCCGTTGCGTTCTCGGACGACGGCAGCGTGCTGGGTTCCGTGCCGGTCAGTGATCCGGCCTTCCGGGCCGCCGCGGCCGGGGATACGGACGTGCGCATCCTGGAGCACGAGT
>JAYSQH010000450.1:0-2007 GCA_043721655.1 Phycicoccus sp.
GACCGAGCCGGCCGACTTCGGCTGCACGTTCGTGTCGACGAACGCTCCGCCGGGTTCCTGGCTCTGGGGCTAGCCAAGGTTACGCGCCTACCGGTTCCAGTGTTCACGACTTCGGGAACCGCGGTTGCCAACCTCCACCCCGCCGTTCTCGAGGCCAGCCACGCAGCCGTTCCACTGATCGTGGTCAGCTCTGATCGTCCTCCGGAACTTCAGGGGACGGGTGCGAACCAGACCACCGAGCAGAGGTACCTGTTCGGCAACGCGGTCCGCCTGTTCCACCAGCTCGGTGCCCCTGAGCGGCGGGCGGGCCAGAACGCGGTATGGCGTTCGGTCGTGGCTCGCCTCTGTGTCGCCTCGACGGGGGCGGGTGGGTTTGACACGGGTCCGGTACACCTCAACGTGCCTTTGCGTGAGCCGCTGGTGCCCGAACTGCCAGTGGCCGAACTGCCAGCGCCCGAGAACCCGTTCGGCGAATGGCCAGAGAGCCTGTCCGGCCGAGACGACGGTGCCCCGTGGGTCAAGGCCTATCCGACCCACGGTCACGCCGAGCCCTTCGCGCGCATTCCCAAAACCCTCGTGCTGCTTGGCGATCTACCCGATCCGGCCATGGCCCTCAAGGTGATGGAGCTGGTGGCCGCTGCCGGGTGGCCAGTCATCGCAGAGCCCATGGGCGCCCACGACCGCACCGCCGTGGTCCCGCACGGTCCACTGCTCCTGACCGCCGTTGACTGGCTGGATCTGCATCTGCCCGTGCGAGCGCTCGTCGTGGGGCGGATCACGCTCTCCCGGGCAGTCGGCAGCTTGTTGCGCAACCCAGCAGTAACAGTCGAGATCGTTGCGACCCAGTCGAGCTGGTCAGATCCCTCGCACGCTGCGTCTGCGGTCCATTCGTTCGAGGCCGTCGAGGCTTCCATCGCCGACGGCCGGCAGGTGGACGAGCAGTGGGCGCGCGAATGGTCCGAAGCCGGCGAGATATCGGCCGGGGCGGCCGGGACGGTCATCGAGCGGTCGTGGCCGAGCGGGCTTGCCATCGCGGCCACAGTCCTGGCCGAACTCCCCAGCAAGGCGCTGCTTTTCGTGGGGTCCTCAAACTCGGTTCGCGATGTCGACCTGGCCTTCTCGCCGTCGGTCAGAAGGGCGCCGTTCACCGTTGTGGCCAACCGCGGTCTCGCAGGCATCGACGGCTGCGTGTCCACCGCCATCGGTGTCGCGCTCGCGCAGTCCGGCCGGCCGGCATACGCGCTGATGGGGGACCTGACCTTCCTGCATGACTCCAATGGCCTGCTCATCGGTCCACATGAGCCGCACCCCGACCTCACCATCGTCGTCACCAACGATGACGGCGGCGGCATCTTCACTCTGCTCGAACCCGGGGAGCCAAGCAGGGCAAAGGATTTCGAGAGAGTATTCGGCACGCCGACGGGTGCCTCCATCGCTGACATCTGTCGGGCTCACGGCGTCACGCACTCGTTGGCCTCATCGGCCGCCGATCTTGGTGCCGTCGTCGGGACGCACCCCGCCGGACTGCGCGTGGTCGAGGTGCGGGTTGACCGCTCGGGTCACCGGGATCTCCGCGCCGAGCTAACGGCGGCCGTGGCCCGCGCCCTGCACTAGCCAGTGCCCGGTCGGGCGCCACCAGATCGGTGACGCCTCAGTGCGGTGCCTCAGTTAGGCGCCTCCTCAGTTCGGTGTCCCAGAAGCGGTGTTGCCTTAGAACGGTGGTGGGCCAACGGCATGCCTTCGCTGGTCGGCTATCTGTGCCTTGGTTGGTTCAGGTGGCCACTGGTGTGCTCGTGGTTTGGGGGTCACCGGGGCAAGGTCCTGCGCCCATCCGATGCGGTCGAGGATGTTGATGTGTCCGGGTAGGGGGATGTCGGGGTTGAGCGCCCCTGCCAGTCGCCGGCCGATGCGTGCTTCGAGGTTTGAGACGTCGATGGGCATGTTGTCGGGATGGTCATAGACGTGCGGGTAGGTCGTGACGGTTCTGCCGGTAGCCATGGTCCAGCG
>JAYSQH010000451.1:0-2337 GCA_043721655.1 Phycicoccus sp.
CCGCTGGCCGCAGGGTTCGCCGCGCAACTCCTGCTCGGTGCCCTGTCCTACCTGGTTCCCGTGGTCCTCGGCGGTGGGCCCACCATCCTGCGAGGAACCCACGCGCGGCTGGATCGAGGAAACGCCCTTCGGGTGGTGCTCATCAACCTCGGCCTCGTGGTCTGTGTCCTTCCAGTCCCCAGCCTCGTTCGTGTCGTCGTCTCGATGCTCGTGCTGGGAGCGTTCGCCGCGTTCCTGCCGCTGCTGGGCTCCGCAGTCTTGTATGCCCGGCGCGCCAAGGGGGCCGCCCGCGAGCTGTCCACCGACCCAATCCCGTGGACCAGGCACGTCCCTGAGCCGGCCGCGGAGGTGCGCGGACGGCATACCGGACTGGCTGCCGTGGCTCTTGCTGCGGTCGTTCTCGCCGTGGCCGGCGGAGCGGCGCTCGACCCCGCCGCCCTCGGCAATGGTGTCGCGGCAGCATCGGGCAATGTCGTGGCGACCGGGCGGGTGACCACGGTCCGCGTGGCCGCCAGCCACCTGCGCTTCGTGCCGGCGTCCGTGGACGTGCCCGCCGGAAACCGCCTGGTCCTGATCGTGACCAACAAGGACCCAGACGTGCACGATCTGGCGCTGGAGACGGGTCAGAGCACGAGCCGGATCACCCGCGGCAGGACCGTGCGTCTGGACGTCGGCGTCATCGGCCGAAGCCTCAAGGGCTGGTGCACCATCGTGGGGCATCGACAGCTCGGGATGGTCTTCGCGATCAACGCGATCGATGGGCGCAGCAACACCGCAGCCGGCGAAACCACTGTGGGCGCCGTGCCGCCTGCAGGTGCGATCGCGAACGGGAGCAACCGGCCGAGCGCAGCCCGGGACCTTGACTTCCTGGCCCGTCCAGGCGCCGGGTTCACGGCACGCGACGCCACGATCCCCCCTCTCTCGCCCGAACGCCTCCACCGCGTGACCATGAAGGTCACCGAGGTCGAGCGCGAGGTCGCGGTCGGGGTCCGGCAGAAGCTCTGGACCTTCAACGGCACGGCGCCAGGGCCAACGCTGCACGGCCGGGTGGGTGACGTCTTCGAGGTGACGCTGGTCAATGACGGCACCATCGGCCACTCGATCGACTTCCATGCCGGGTCGCTGGCACCCGATGAGCCGATGCGAACCGTCGAGCCCGGCACGTCACTGTCGTTCCGATTCACCGCCACCCACAGTGGCATCTGGATGTATCACTGCAGCTCGATGCCCACATCGGCCCATATCGCCAATGGCCTGTTCGGCGCGGTGATCATCGACCCACCCGGCCTGGCCCCGGTGGACCGCGAGTACGTGCTCGAGCAGTCCGAGCTGTATCTCGGGCCTCAGGGCGGGACGGTCGATGCCGCCAAGATTTCCGCTGAGAAGCCAGATGCGGTGGTGTTCAACGGTTTTGCCAACCAGTACGACGCCGCACCCCTGTTGGCCAAGGTCGGCGAGCGGGTACGCATCTGGGTGCTGGCTGCGGGCCCGAACCGTGGGACGTCGTTCCATGTCGTCGGCGGACAGTTCGACACGGTCTTCAGCGAGGGCGCGTGGCTGTTGCGGCCGGGAAACGCCTCGTCCGGCGGCAGTCAGGTGCTGTCACTTGGCGTTGCTCAGGGCGGCTTCGTCGAGCTGAGCTTCCCTCAGGCCGGGCACTATCCGTTCGTCTCACATGTGATGGTCGACGCCGAACGTGGGGCGCATGGCCTCTTTAGCGTCACGCCATAGCGCTTGGCCCGAGCGAGTTGTCAGGTCGTCGTCGACCCATGGCTCAACCTGGGCCTGACAACTCGCGGCGTGCCTCGGAAGCTGATGTGGCGCTGGAGGGTGAACCTCACGCGATCTGGCGACGCATCGGCACTCATGCCGTTGTCGGCAAGCCCTGACGGTTCTCAGGTCGGCAGCTGCACCCGGATGCCGAAGCGCTCGAAGTCGCGGTCGAAGGTGACGACCTCGTTGCCGGACAAGGCACCTGTCAACCAGCGATGAGCCGCTTCGTGCTCGATCGACTGGCGGTTGACGGCATACAGCAGGACATTGGCGTCGATGATCTTCAACGCCCAAGCCTGCCTTACCGTGTGTCACATGGGCACGAGCGCGGCAGATCACTGGGACACCGTCTACGGGACGAAGGCCACTGACGAGGTGAGCTGGTTCCAACAGCAGCCCACGACGTCCCTGCGGCTGCTCGCCTCGGTGGCGCCACCTTCAAGCACGGTCATTGATATCGGCGCCGGAGCATCGACGTTTGCTGACTCGCTGCTCAAGGCCGGGTGGTCGGACGTCACAGTGCTCGATGTGTCTGCTATTGCGCTGGCCCTGGTGCGCAACCGG
>JAYSQH010000452.1:0-7022 GCA_043721655.1 Phycicoccus sp.
GCCAGATCGGGCATGCTCGGTCCCATGGACACGACGTGGGACACCGAAGGCATTCGTTCGCAGTACCCAGCGCTCAAGAACGGCGCGGCCTACCTCGACGGCGCCGGCGGGACACAGGTACCGGAGGCAGTGATAGATGCGATCTCCGAGGCTCATCGTTCAGGACTGAGCAACGTTCACGGTCCCTTCGCATCCAGCCGCCGGTCCATGAAGCTGATCGTCGACGCCCGTGAGGCGGTCGCCGATCTCGTCGGCGGCGAGCCCGGCGGGGTTGTTCTCGGGCCCAACATGACCACGCTGACTTATCGCATGGCCGGGGCACTGGCCAAGACGTGGGAGTCGGGCGACGAGATCGTTCTGTCCGAGCTGGACCACGACGCCAACGTCAGGCCGTGGGTACAGGCCGCGAACACCGCCAGAGTGACGGTTCGCTGGGCGCGCATCGACCCGCAGACCACCGACCTGCCCGCCGGGCAGTATGCCGAGCTGGTCAACTCGCGCACCAAGCTCGTTGCCGTGGCTGCGGCTTCGAACCTGATCGGGACTATCCCGGATGTCGCGGCGATCACCGAGATCGCCCACGCTGCAGGGGCTTTGACGTATGTCGACGCAGTCGCCGCCGCCCCCCACTTCCGGCTGGACATGCCTGCGCTGGGTGCCGACATGATTGCCCTTTCCGCCTACAAGTGGTGCGGCCCACACGCCGGGGCGGTCGTGGCCTCCCCTCAGCTGCTGGAGATGCTGCGTCCTGACAAGCTCGAGCCGTCGTCCGATGATGTGCCCGATCGTCTTGAGCTCGGCACCCACGGGCTGGCCAACATGGCGGGGATCACGGCTGCTGTGGACCACTTGGCCGATCTCGTTGCAGGAGTGGGAGATCGGCGCCAGCGGCTGGATCGTTCCTTTGCGGCTCTGGCCGCACGCGAGGACGTCCTGGTGCGTGACACGATCAGCCGGCTCACCGGAATACCGGGGGTTCGGATGGTCGGGGCACCAAGCCGCCGTACGGGGACGATCTGCTTCACGATGGACTCCATCGCGCCGGGCGAGGTCTCGGAGCGTCTGGGGGAACAGGACATCAGCGTGTGGAGCGGTCACGCCTATGCATGGGAGCTCACGCGGGCGCTGGGGATCCGCGAGTCCGGCGGCGCGATCAGGGTCAGCCTCTCGCCCTACACCGCAGAGTCGGACCTCGATCGACTGGTCGGGGCCGTGGCAGCGATGTCGGATGACCGCAGATAGCGGCAGACGACTGCGGCTGAACGCGATTGACGATCGTCGGGTCACCTTGGTCCGCCAACCGGTGTAGTGCGGCCGCATCTGCGTGCAACGACAAGGGATCCGGAGAGACCCCGTTGTCACTATGGTGGTCCGCATGATGCAGAGCTGGGGCCATCTGGTGGCCCGACGAGCGTGGACCATCCTGATCGCCGGGCTGGTTCTCGTTGCTGGGGCCGCAGTGTTCGGCCTCGGGGTCTTCGGCAGCCTCAGCAACGGTGGTTTCGACGACCCGGCCAGCGAGTCTGCCCGGTCTCTGGTCGCAGAACACGCGGCTTTCACCAGCCACGACTCCGACGTCGTGGTCATCTACTCCAGCCCGTCGATGACGGTGAGCGACCCGGCGTTCAAGGAGTCCATCTCGAACGCCATCAAGGGGCTACCCGAGGGATCGATCCGCCGCGTCACCACCTGGTACGAAACCCCTTCCCCAACGCTGATCAGCATGGACCAGCACGCGACCCGGGTCATCCTCGCCTTGGGCGGCACCTCGCAGTCGGAGAAGGCCGCCCTCTACGACAAGGTCAGCACCGACCTTGACGCCAAGGGGCTGACTACGACGATCGGGGGACCGTGGGCCGTCTTCCGCGACGTGAACCGCGCTGTCTCCAAAGACATCGCCAAGGCCGAGGTGATCTCGATGCCGATAGTGATCCTCTTGTGTCTGGCATTCTTCGGCAGTGTCACGGCTGCCCTGATGCCGGCCTTTGTCGGTGGCGTGGCCATCTTCGGCGCCTTCGCCCTGGTGCGCGTGATCACCACGGTCACCGACGTCTCGGTCTTCTCCATCAACGTCATCACCCTGATCGGAATGGGCCTGGCAATCGACTACGCGCTGTTCGTCGTGAGCAGGTTCCGCGAGGAGCTGGCCAAGCAGCCGGGCACCGATCGCGAGCATGTCAACGCGGCCATCACCGCCACCATGGAGACCGCCGGCCGGACCGTGTTGTTCTCCGGCTTGATCGTGGCCGCGTCATTGGCATCGTTGTTGATCTTCCAGCAGAGCTTCCTCCGCTCGATGGGTTACGGCGGAGTCGCCGCGGTCCTCGTTGCGATGCTCGCGGCACTGACCCTCCTCCCAGCGCTGCTCACTGTCCTGGGACCGCGTCTTGAAGCCGGCCGGATGCCGTGGCGGCGAGGCTCCCGCGCTCGGTCGCGTGGCCGCACCGGATCTGCACAGGCTGACCCGCGCACGGAGTCCGTTGCGTGGGCAACGTTGGCGCACAGCGTAATGCGGCGTCCCGTCGCATACCTGATGGTCATCACCGTGACCCTGCTGGCCCTGGGCACACCCTTCCTGTCGGTGCGGTGGGGCAGCACGGATGAGCGGGTGCTGCCGGCCAGCGCACCGAGTCGGATCGCCGCAGACCTGGGCGCCCGCGAGTTCGGCGGCGGGACCGCGAGCTCCAACATCGTGGTCGAAGGAGCCAGCGGCCCCCAGCTCGCCTCCTACGTCGGCCGGCTCGGCAAGGTCAGCGGGGTTCAGTCGGCGACGCCGATCGACCAGACCACCAAAGGCGCCGTGACGACGAGCCTGGTCAAGGTCACCTGGCTCGGGCACAGCCAGAGCGAGCAGTCGCAGCAGCTGATCAGGAGCCTGCGCGCCGTCGATCCCGGCGCGGGGGCCAAAGCCCTGGTCGGCGGCTTCTCGGCGAGCGCCGTTGACCTCATTGACTCCATCGGCGCACGCCTGCCGTGGATGGGTCTCTCCGTGCTCATCATCATGCTGGTCCTGCTGTTCATCGCCTTCGGTTCCGTGGTCCTGCCGATCAAGGCCGTCGTGATGAACGCGCTGTCCCTGACCGCCTCGTTCGGGGTGGTCACGTTGATCTTCCAGGACGGTTATCTCTCGGGGCCTCTGGGCTTCACCTCAACGGGATACCTGGACGTCACCCAGCCGATCCTGATGCTGGCCATCATCTTCGGTCTGTCGATGGACTACGAGGTGTTCCTGCTCTCCCGGATCCGTGAGGAGTGGGACCGCACCCACGACAACACGACGTCTGTTGCCAACGGGTTGCAGCGCAGCGGACGGATCATCACCAGCGCTGCGCTCCTGCTTGCCGTGGTCATCGGCGGGTTCGCCACCTCCGGCATCGTCATCATGAAGATGATCGGGATCGGCATGCTCGTTGCCGTCCTGATCGATGCCACCGTCGTACGCGCCCTGCTGGTTCCGGCGACGATGCGGTTGCTGGGCCGGGCGAACTGGTGGGCCCCCGATCCGCTTCGACGCTGGTGGGAGCGGCACGGCATACGGGAGTCGAGTCAGCCTTGACGACCATGCTGCTCAGTCCGGCGGACCTGCTTCGCAAGCGCAGCCTGAGACGGATGCGCGTGGTGGCGTTGTCCTTGCTCGTGCTCGCGGCACTGGTGTTCGCCCTCACCCGAAACCGTGATGGCGCATGGGGATTCGTCAACTCGACCGCCGAAGCCGCGATGGTGGGGGCGCTCGCGGACTGGTTCGCAGTGACAGCGTTGTTTCGTCACCCGTTGGGCCTCCCCATCCCACACACCGCCATCATCCCCCACCGCAAGGACACCCTCGGCCAGAGTCTCGAGGAGTTCGTGATGGGGAACTTCCTGACCGTCGATGCGGCACGCGAGCGCGTGGTTCACGCGGACGTCGTCCGCCGGGTTGGCCGCTGGCTCACCGATGAGGAACACAGCGCCCGCGTGGTGGACGAAGTGGCCAAGGTGAGCAGCCGTGCGTTGACTGCTGTCAGCAGCGACGACATCAGAGACTTCGTCCAGCACACGCTCCTGCCCCGCTTCGTGAACGAGCCGATGAGCGCAGTCACCGGACATCTGCTCGAGTCGGTCGTCAGGGACGGCGCCCATCACGGGCTTGTCGATATCGCCCTCGCTGAGGCCCATGTGTGGCTGCGGGAGAACGCAGAAACGGTGGCGTCGATCGTCGGCGAGAGGGCGCCGTGGTGGACTCCTTCGTGGCTCGACCAGAAGGTCATCGATCGTATCCACCACGAGGCGCTGGTGTGGGTCGCCGACGTGCGAGATCATCCGAACCACCCTGCCCGCAAGGCTCTCGACGATCTGCTTGCCCAGCTGGCGCAGGACCTGCAACATGACCCGGACACGATGGCTCGCGCCGAGGCGCTCAAGGTTCGGATGCTGGTGCATCCGCAGGTCGGTGCCTCCGCGGTGGCCGCGTGGGACGCAGTGCGCACGGCTCTGCTGGGGGCCCTTTCCGACCCCCATGGCCCTCTGCGTCGTCGTGGCATCGCCGCGCTGTCGGAGCTTGGTGGGCGGCTGCTGGACGACCCCGAGCTGCGCCAGCGGGTCGACGGCCACGCGGCGGACGCGATCGGGTTCGTGGTGAGCACCTACGGCCACGAGATCGCCAAGGTCATCTCGCAGACTGTTGACCGGTGGGACGGCAAGGAGGCAGCCGAGCGGATCGAGCTGCACGTGGGCCGCGACCTTCAGTTCATCCGTATCAACGGCACCATCGTTGGCGGGCTGGCCGGTCTCGCCATCCACACGCTCAACGTGTTGCTGTGAGCCGGGACCGTTTGTTGAACTAGCCCTTGCCCCAGGCCTTCTCGACCAGCCGTAGCGCCTCGGGTGAGCTGAGTCCGAGCCGCCGCACCGAGCGGACGTAGTCAGCCGCGGCTGCGCGTGCGGTGTCGCCAGCCGACGAGTGGGCGGTCGGCTCGTCGATTACCTCGCTGCGCACGAACGTGCCGTTGCGGCCGTGCGTGGCGATGACAGAGTCGGCCTCCAGCTCGCGGTAGGCCCGTGCGACGGTGTTGGGCGCCAACCCGAGATCGGCGGCGAGCTGGCGCACCGTCGGGAGCTTGGTCCCCGCGTCCAGCCGACCCTCCGCGACGGCCGAGGCGATCTGGGTCCGAACCTGTTCGAACGGTGCGTTCGCCGCGTCCGTGTCGATCGTCACGTGCAGTGTGCTCACGCCTTCCACGGTATGCCGTGACAGCCCCAGAGGTATCTGTTCACTGCGCGCCTGGTGTCCAGATTGAGAGACGGGACTCCCACGATGCGGCCAGGCGCTCTATCGTTGACCCAGGTCATGAGTGTCAGCGACAAGCCCCGGCTCGCTGGCCGGCAACCCTCCACCGCGGTGGGGTGCCCCGGGTGACGACCTGGCGGCGAGCTTTCGGGCTCGGCGCAAGCGCGGGTGTGCTCATTTGGTATCCCCGCATCGCACGCGAGGTGCCCATCTCCGCCTCTCGTGACACGGCATACAGAGGACTCTCGAAGCGGAGAACTCTCAGAGCATTTCAAAACCATGAAAGCCACTGAAACGTAAGGGAATCCGATGAGTGACAACAGCGCCAACTGGTCCTTCGAGACCCGCCAGGTTCACGCCGGCCAGACCCCCGACCCCACCACCGGAGCTCGGGCACTACCGATCTACCAGACCACGTCCTACGTATTCAATGATGCCGAACACGCGGCAAACCTGTTCGCGCTCAAGGAGTTCGGCAACATCTACACCCGCATCATGAACCCCACGCAGGATGCGGTCGAGCAGCGCATCGCCTCGTTAGAGGGCGGTGTCGCAGCTCTGCTCGTGGCCTCCGGTCAGGCGGCCGAGACGATCGCGATCCTCAATGTCGCCGAGGTCGGTGACCACATCGTCGCGAGCCCTCAGCTGTACGGCGGCACGTACAACTTGCTGAAGTACACACTGAAGAAGCTCGGTATCGAGACGTCTTTCGTGGAAGACCCCGACGACCTCGAGTCGTGGCGCGCCGCGGTCAGGCCAAACACCAAGGCCTTCTACGCTGAGACGATCAGCAACCCGTCAGCGAATATCCTCGATATTGAAGGTGTTTCGACGATTGCCCATGAGGTCGGTGTCCCGCTGATTGTTGACAACACTGTTGCGACTCCCTACCTCATCCGTCCGCTCGCGTGGGGTGCAGACGTGGTCGTCCACTCGGCGACCAAGTACCTGGGCGGCCATGGCACGTCGATCGCCGGTGTGATCGTCGACGGTGGCACGTTCGACTTCGCCCAGAACCCGGAGCGGTTCCCGGGCTTCAACGAGCCGGACCCGAGCTACAACGGTCTGGTCTACGCCCGCGACCTCGGAGTAGGCAGCGCACTCGGCGCCAATCTGGCCTTCGTCCTCAAGGCACGGGTTCAGCTCCTGCGCGATCTGGGTGCAGCCGTCTCGCCGTTCAACGCTTTCCTCATCTCGCAGGGCATCGAGACGCTCTCCCTGCGGATCGAGCGCCACGTCGAGAATGCCGTCAAGGTGGCCGACTGGCTGGAGGCGCACGCGCAGGTCGAGTCGGTGGCGTACGCATCGCTGGCCTCCAGCCCGTGGAAGGCGTTGGCGGACAAGTACGCGCCGCGCGGTGCTGGGGCCGTCGTCGCCTTCGAGATCACTGGCGGTCTTGACGCGGGCAAGAAGTTCGTCGAGGCCCTGACCCTGCACAGCCACGTCGCCAATATCGGCGACGTGCGCTCGCTGGTCATCCATCCGGCGTCCACCACGCACTCCCAGCTCTCGCCCGAGGATCAGCGCTCTGCCGGCGTGACCCCGGGTCTGGTGCGACTTGCGGTTGGCATCGAGTACATCGACGACATCCTGGCGGACCTCGAACAGGGGTTCACGGCCGCCAAGATCTGAACCAGGCCAAGCCAAGCCGAGCCGAGCCGCGCCCCCGCCGTCACCGATGATTCCGGTGGCGGTGGGGACGGCGCTGCTCACCCGTTGACAGCGTCGTCCCAGGGCCCGGATGGGCAACTGACTC
>JAYSQH010000453.1:0-1970 GCA_043721655.1 Phycicoccus sp.
GGCGACCACGTTCTCGATGATCTCAAGAAGCGGCTCGAGCTCATTGGCGGGGCGGTTGAGATTGTCGGTCGAGAGCAGCCAGAGCGTGACCACTTCGACACCGACGTCCTCGCACCAGCACAGGAGAGGGGAGATGTTGTCAGCGCCAGCCTGATGCCCCTGCGCGGTGTTGGCGCCGTTGGCCTTGGCCCATCTGCGGTTGCCGTCAAGCATGACTCCGACGTGGCGCGGCAGACTCTGCTGCTTGAGACCAGCGACGAGTCGGCGCTCGTAGGCGCCGTACAGCAGGTCACGCAGCCCCACGGAAAAGCTCCTTAGATGGCAAGAACTCAACCGTACTCCGCGCACATGTGACCGTGCGACACAAGTTACGCGTTAGTAACTTACGGTTGCGTAGGTTACAGTTCTGCCATGAGCTCCGCACCCCAGGCCGACCGCAATCCGCTGGAAGCGGCGGTCGCGGCCGTCGCCGCAGTCAAGCCCAAGCTGCGCGGCTGGATCCATGCCGGCACGTTCCCTCTGGCCCTGGCTGCCGGCATCGTCCTGGTGGCTCTTGCCCCGAACGGCAAGGCCCGCATCGGCGCCGTCATCTTCGCCATCACGGCCGCCCTGTTGTTCGGCACCTCCGCGGTCTACCACCGCGGCAACTGGTCCGCGTCGGTGACGGGCCTGCTCAAGCGGATGGACCACTCCAACATCTTCCTGATCATCGCCGGGACGTACACACCCTTCGCGCTGTTGCTCCTGCCTCCGAACCAGACCCGCAGCCTGCTGCTCATCGCCTGGATCGGTGCGATCGGCGGGGTGCTGTTCCGCGTCTTCTGGGTCGGCGCGCCACGGTGGCTCTACACGCCCATCTACGTCGCCCTTGGCTGGGTGGCCGTGTTCTACCTCAAGCCGTTGTACGAGAGGGGTGGCGCTGCCGTCGTCATCCTCATTGCCGTGGGTGGGCTGCTCTACACCGCGGGCGCTGTGATATACGGAATCAAGCGACCGAACCCCTCGCCGCGCTGGTTCGGGTTCCACGAGATCTTCCATGTCTGCACCGTCGCCGCGTTCGTCGTCCACTACATCGCGGTGTCGATAGCGGTCTACGGCTCCGGACCTGCTGCCTGATCAGACAGACGTGGGCGCGTTCTGCCACAAGCCCATCAGATTGCCCTCGGGGTCGTTGAAGTACGCAGTGAAGCCCATGTCGCCAACCTCCTGGCGCGCTGTCACGGTCTTGCCGCCGAGCTGCTCGATCGTGGCCAGCGTCGCATCGATGTCCTCGACATCCACGGTGATGATCGGCCCCTGAGAGGGCTGGGAGCGCTGCATCATCCCGCCCCCGATGTATCCGGGCTCAGTCGGCCCCTGGTCGCCGTTCGGTCCGGTGGAGACCATCGTGTAGCCCATCTCGGGCATCGCCATGATGCCCCAGCCGAACGCGCTCTGGTAGAACGCCCGGGCGCGGTCGCCGTCGTCAAAGGGGATCTCAAAATGCACTACTCGACCGCCCATGACGGTCACCTCCGTCTGCTCGATGAGTCGGCACGGCATCCCCGCGCGGTGAGGTCAGCCTAAGTCGGGAGCGTCTTTGGGTCCAGCGGAATCCTGTGGGCCATCATCCGGGTCATCGTCGGGGTCATCCGGGCCATCGTCCGGCATGGTGGTCCCCTGCTCCTCGCGATAGGCCATCCGGCGCATCCGCGCATTCATGTTGCGCATCAGGAAGTACAGCGCAACGGCGAGCAGGAAGAAGGCCAGGAAGCCTTCCAGCCCGGCCGTGACATCAACACTCTCGGCATTCATCAGGTGTCCTTCCGTCCGTCGTAGGCGATCTGCAGCCGATCAGATGTTGCCAGCAGATCGGCCTGCTGGGGGGCTCCGAGCCCGGCGAACAGGTCGGACTCCACCGGCTCGATCGGCACGTAGGACAACGCCGCCTCGAAGTCCTCAGTCGGCCAGATCTCCTTCTGCATCTGCAA